>JAIOTT010000506.1 GCA_021106655.1 Bacteroidales bacterium | reverse complement strand
ATATGGACTGGATTTGTTGTCTCCAGTCACGTTGTGTGCGTCTGGGCGCACTCAGTCATTTACGCAAAACAATTCGTAAGCCACCCTGAGCTACATAAACTGATGGATAATATTCTCCCAGAGTTTTTATATAATCGAAGCAGTGAAAAGATACTCTTTGATGAAGAGGAAATTCAGGTGAGATTCCTAAGTAAACTGGAAGAATGGATCCAGAGTTTCACCTTTCTCTCATATGAGGAGCTTAATGTAATTTCGTTGGAATTTAGTATTTCAGTAAAGGCGCTGATGAGATTTTTATATCACTATTTGTTTATGTTGAAAGAAATTTCTCAAAAGAAAATATTTGATTATCTTGTTGAATACTCTCATCTGATTTCAAAATCAGAAATTAATGCAATTCTTGACTATTTTAATTCACTGAATGGGAAAGAACAAAAGGATATCAAACCTTGTTGGAGATTTCATTAACCTCATCCAGGATTGTGATGGTTAATTATTTTTCAATGCAATCATCTGCGGTGATTTCTAACTGCCTTAATCAGAACAGAACTTACTACAAGAACAATTCCAGCCAATATAAAATATCCTATTGGCAAAGTCACTGCTCCTGCATCCACACTTTGATCCAGTATTGAGCCTGATGATGTTAATGTCCGTTTCAGTCCGTTCACTATCAGGATAAGAACTACACTGGCAAACAGTAAAACAAGTCCATACCTTAATCTGAAAAACATCAATCCAAATGAAGTGAGCATAAGAACTATTATAAGTACATAAATTGCATTATATCCTGACATAGCAAAGAAAAGGACGGACATAACTATTAGGCCTATGCAGGTGAATAATAAAAAGATACGTGAAATCATAACAATTAAGGTTTAAGTTATACAATGTGAAGTATTTGCAAATTCTGTAATGCTCTTTGTTCAACATGTGAAATAATGTTTACATCAGTGGTTAACAATTTAGGATCTCCAGGTAAATAATATCCTGTTAAATCAAATTGCAGGTATTCAATATCCCTGGAAGATTGAATAATTTCGACCTTTTTTTTGTTAACCAGGATATAATTGAAATTTGGGATGCTATCGCCATAATATGCTTTAAGAAAAGGAAAGTTTTTCAGGATCTTTCTCTGTTTCTGATCAATCTTTTTCAGTACTTTATTGAAGTTTTTACATGCCATATATGCCGCAAGTGGATGGATCCTAAGGTTCAGGGAGAATTGATTTAGTCCATTATTAACCGGATATTCCTTTCGCTGACGGTCCGGGTGGAGATATGTCATGACGATTTCTTTGTATATATCTTTATGTCTGGTACAGATTAATCCACCTTCTCCTCCTTTTAGGTTCTTTTGAGAGTTGAGGGAGTAAATGGAAATATCAGCAAAATACCCTGAAGGGTAACCAGAGTTAAGTGTTCCAAAACTATTAGCACAATCCAGAATATACATTACATTGTGTTCTCTGCATATTTCTGAAATCTCTTTTGATCTTGAAGGGAGACCAAGGAAGTCAACATCTATTACTGCCTTAACTCCAGAATATTTCTGCAGTAGTTCTCGAACTGATTCTGGAGAGAGGCTTAGAGATATTCTGTCAAAGTCTCCGAATATTATAGTTGGATTGATCTGAATTACTCCGGCAATTGTGCCTCCAAAGCTAAATGGGGCAACGATAACCTTATCACCCTCATTTAAACCTAATACACTAAGTGAGGCCCATATACCAAGGGTAGCGTTGGAAACGGAAATGCAATGATGTTTATGATTATGGTAGTATTCAAATTGTTTCTCAAGCATCCATACATAACCTGTTCCATATATGCTTTCCGATAACTTCCGATATTTTACATTCATTATCATAGGGTACGTTTCCTTTCTATTGATTTCACAATATCATAATCACCTGACTCAAGTTTTACAATGTCTTTAAGATACCATGGGAGAGTAAAATCAGGATTACCATACCAAGGGAATAATCCTTTATCCTGGGTCATTTCATATGCTGTTAATTCTGCTTTAATATCATCATGTAGTTTTGGTTTTCCGGTGAACCTCCTCGCCATTTCCAGAATACCCTGAGGTGAGAAATCTGTGCCACTGACCAAGTCTTTGATTATTCTTCCATCACTACCGCCTTTTTCCCAGATAATCTGTGTTGCTTCAATTATGTCTGGATGATTAACATCAATTGTTGATTCTCCAATTATTTCATATTGACTTTTCTGAAAGTGAAATGGGATCTCATGGATATTTGGTGGTGGGATTGGAATTTTTAAGGAAAATCTTGACAACATTGCAAAATCGAGTGCTTGAGGATAATTTGTTGCTCCAACAAAAAGAACCTTCCCTTTGTTACTTTCATCAGCCATAAATTCAAACAGAATTTTCAAAAGATTGGAGGATACACCACTGTCAGTATTTTGATGGCTCTCCCTGTTTGGTATATAGCAATCAACTTCATCAATAAACAATATGCAGTTTCCGATCGCTTTGATGTTTCTTATTGCGGCATACATATTATCTTCAGATGCTCCGACTAGTGAATCTTTGATTTTCTCCAAGCTTACAATTGGAATACCTGCATCGAAACCTAAGCAGCGTGCCATCGTTGATTTACCTGTACCACTACTTCCCATCAACAGAATTCCTCTTACTGTTTGATGCGAACCAGACTTCAACAATTGAACTTGTTTTCTCAATGCTTCTTTTGCCCTTACCAATCCTATGATTGAATCCAAACTCCTCAAAGAGTTTGTTAAGGTTAGAGTTCTCTTAGATATTTTAACGATTGCTTAAGATTTTATTTTGTTTATTAATTGAAATGTATTGTTCTCCTTCTTGATCTCAGCTCCTGTGAATATATCCTCACAATCATTAAGCTTCATACCT
>JAIOTT010000245.1 GCA_021106655.1 Bacteroidales bacterium | reverse complement strand
ATAAAAACCTGACCGAGCAATTCGACGTAGGAATTGTCCTTGGCGGAGGAATGATAACTTTTGATAAAGAAAACAACAGACTGAGTTTTCGTGACAATGTAGATCGAATTATGCAGGCAGTAAGATTGTATAAATCAGGAAAAATTCATAAGATCCTTATATCCGGTGGATCCGGAAGGCTGCTTTTTAGAAATATGAAAGAATCAGAGCTTTTAAAGGACTATTTTGTTGAGATAGGTATTCTTTCTCATGATATGATCATAGAAACTAATTCTGATAATACTTATGAAAATGCAAAATATTCAAGCGAAATATTATTAAATGAGTATCCTGAAAGTTCTTATCTGTTAATCACTTCAGCTATTCACATGAGAAGGGCAAAGGCATGTTTTAATAAATTTGATATTAAACTAAGCACCTATCCAACGAATAAATTAGTTGGTAAGAGGCGCTATCAGTTTTCGCATATGTTTGTCCCTGATGTTAACTCTTTAGGCAGATGGAATATTTTCCTGCATGAGTTTTTTGGTTATCTGGTGTATAAGGTTATGGGGTATGCATAAAAAAAAGACTGGCAGTTTATGACAGTCTTTTCTTTTATAATATTGTAAAACTAAACTCTTTTTTCTTTGATCCTTGCTTTTTTACCAGTTAGATTCCTGAGATAGAATATTCTTGCTCTTCTTACCACACCTTTCTTATTTACTTCGATTTTTTCAATAAATGGAGATTGAACTGGAATGATTCTCTCTACACCCGTGCTACCCGATATCTTTCTGATTGTAAAGGTTTCAGAAGCTCCTGTTCCGGATCTTTGTAAAACTACACCCTGGAATTGCTGTATACGCTCTTTGGTTCCTTCCTTGATTTTGTAAGAGACTGTAATAGTGTCACCTGCCTTGAACTTTGGTAAGTCAGTTTTTTGGCTATAGGTGGTTTCAATATGTTTAATTGTTTCTTGTTTGTTCATCTCAATGGTATTAATAGGTATTTTTTAAAAACGAGTGCAAATATACTTGTTTATTTTTTATAATTACATAATTTTTTTAAAATATTTTTAATCGTCATCAAGCAAACCCGGTCTTCTAATCTTCGTTCGCTCAATTGCTTTTTCTGTTTTCCACTTATTTATCTCTTTATCATTACCGGATAAAAGGATATCAGGAACTTTCATGCCTCTATAATCATATGGGCGGGTGTAAACAGGAGGGGATATTAGATTATCCTGAAAAGAATCAGAAAGTGCAGATGTTTCATCACTGAGGACCCCGGGAATCAAACGAATGATGCTATCGCACACCACTGCAGCTGCAAGCTCACCACCGGAAAGGACATAATTACCAACAGATATTTCTTTTGTAATATAGTTTTCCCTTATACGTTCATCAATACCTTTATAATGGCCACATAACAGTATAATATTAGTATAGGTTGAGTAATGGTTAGCCATTTTGTGATCAAAAAGATATCCATCAGGACTCAGATAAATGATTTCATCATAATCTCTTTCGTTTTTCAATTGATCAATACACAAAGCAATTGGCTCTATCATCATAACCATCCCTGCTCCTCCACTATATGGATAATCATCCACCTTTTTATGTTTGTCAGTTGCATAATCACGGAAGTTATGCAGGTGTATTTCAATAACTTTTTTCTCCATGGCTCGCTTGATTATTGAATGATCAAACGGCCCGGCGAACATTTCCGGAAATATTGTGAGGATATCGATGCGCATGGGGCAAAGGTAGTTAATTTGGAATTAGCGCTTTAGTCTAACAAGTAACTAAGAGTTTTTTCTGCTTTTCCCTATTGCATCTATTGTTTTTAGAGAAGAAAATACCATTTCAGGCACTACCGGGATTGGTTCATTATGAATAGTTTCACCTTTTGCGCAAGCTGCTTCTGCTACTTTCATCAACTCTTCATCCGAAATTTCAGAAAGTCCTATGTCGCATAGAGTAGTGGGTAAGCCAACAGATTCACAAAAGGAAAAAACTTCATCAATAGTATCTTTTGGTTTGCCGGTTAATATAAGTGAAGCTAATGTTCCTATGGCAACCTTTTCACCATGATAATATTCGTGGGTCTGTTTTAAAATTGTCAAACCGTTGTGTATAGCATGAGCGGCAGCTAAACCTCCGCTTTCAAAACCCAAGCCACTTAATAATGTATTTGCTTCAACAATATGCTCCAAAGCAGGAGTTACTACATGAGAATCACAAGCTAACTTAGCAAGAAAGCCGAATTCAAAAAGAGTGTTATAACAAAGTTTTGCCAGGGCATACGCAGTTATTGAACCTGTATCACCTGTCATGTTCCCGGCATATTTTATTTTACATGATTCAGCTTCAAACCAAGTTGCTAATGCATCTCCCATACCTGAAATTAAAAAACGTGAAGGCGCATGAGCAATAATTTTTGTATCTACTATTACAATGTCAGGGTTTTTAGAATGAAATAGATACCGTTTAAATTCTCCTGTTGGTGAGTATATTACAGATAGAGCGCTGCATGGAGCATCTGTTGAAGCTATTGTCGGTGCTATTGCTATTGGCCTTTTTAATTTGCTAGCAACTACTTTGGCTGTATCGAGGGTCTTACCACCTCCTATTCCAACAATAACTTCACTGCCAACCTTTTGAGCTATTTGAAATAACCTCTCAATTTCCTCGTCTGAGCATTCTCCTCCAAATTTCTCTGCTGTAAGCTGAATATGATTTTCTGATGATGTTTGAAATTCAGGTAGCAGATTGTTATAAACAAAAGGGTCACAAATTAAAAATCCATGATTACCATATCTTGAAATCTCCTGACCTAATCTTTTTAATGCGTTGGCTCCCTGGATATATCGTCCTGGAAACAGAGTTGTGCTAATCATAATTATTTTCTACAATATTAATTTATTCAAAGATATCTTTACTGTTTTTTGATATACGATTGCCTGGTTTATCCTCACAAATGTATTGAAACTTTATTAGTATTATATCCTCTAAGCAATAATTATTGATTGTAATTCTTAATTCTGCTTTATACAGGATTTTATATTTTAGAATTCTTTTAGAATCTTTTGTAGAAACTGGGAAATTGAACAATCGAATAATCCATTAGATTTGCTTTCAGTATTTAATATCGAATAAGATCAGGATATGAACAGAAAAAACACTTCTCGGTTTTGTTTGTCAGGAGACTCCGCTTAGCTGGGTGCACAGATAAATTAGAAATTTAGACAACCCTGTTACCTGATCAGCTCACCTTCGGATAACTCAGCATTCCTAACTAAAATCGTAGATTTAAATCCAATAACAAGTTGATCCAGGTTTTTTGCAAATTCTATTTCATTACCCAATTCAGGTAGTGCTAATCCTATGAAAACAATATCTGCATCTTTACTGGATTTATGCATTAATTCTATAACATTCTCATTGTTCCTATTCAAAATAACACCAGTCTCAGCTGATATTCTGGATTCGGCTATCAGAGTTTTAAGCTTATCATTCATCAAATTTTTTTCTTTTTCACTGAAAACAATAGTTCTCAGGCGTATTTTTGCTTGTCTCCATTCAGTATTTAAATTTAACAAATGAGCAAGTAGTAGCATCAGGTCACCATTCTTCTGCATCCCTCTCCACCAAACATCTATACATTTATGAGATGGTGAACTGTCTGTTTCAGGGATATTTGCCAAAATGCTGTTTCTTTTCATATCAGAGACAATTCTTACTATTCTCATTAATCTCTGAATTCTATCAATTCCGTTAGTCCATCCGAACATGACAGTATTTGATTGCATTCCTGCCAAACCATTTGCCTGAATGATACTTATTATCCCTGTTTCAAAATCAGGAACAATATTAACTTCAGGAAATGCTGTTATTTTCTGCTTGATTAATTCTTGTTCCATCTGCAGTTGCACCGCTTTGGTATCCACATTCGGGTTACTGATGTCTCCAACGAATGTTCTGCAAACTGTTACTATACCTTTCTTCTGGTTGAACCAATTTGCAACCCGGGTCAGACTCATCAATCTTGTAGGGTTTGATGAAAACAAAATAATATTTGGGCGCCAGTTCCTTGCTTGTGTGTTCTTTTCCTTAAGTTTGATCAGGGCAAACCTGGCTATCGAACTCCACATACCTGCCCTAACATCCCCCCAGCTGCTTTTTAAAGCTTTTCTTTTGAGATACCAATATAATATTACCTCAAGAGATATTGCAATTACACAGGCAAATGGGTTTATGAGAAACATTACAATCCCAGCTCCAATACAACCGATTAGAGAAATGATCCAATGGACTCTTATTGTTGGTCTGTACGAAACATCACCAACCAGTCTTTCAATCACTGCAGATAAGTTAATTGCTATGTATAAAGTCAGAAAAAATATCGTAACCCATCTACCAACAGTATTAAGATCTCCAAGTGCAACTGCCACTAATGCAATTCCTCCTGTTACCCAGGTAGCGAAAGTTGGTTGACCAGTCTTGCTTGTTCGACCTAAGGCTTTAGGAGCTATCTTATCCAGAGATAATGCCTGTAAAACTCTTGGCCCTCCCAGAATACTTCCAAATGCAGAGGATAATATTGCACCCCAAAGACCGGGGTAGACTAACACCATACCAAAAAGAGCGATCTTTGACCAGACAGGAGGTGCTGATGGATCTATCTGTGCCAACATACTACCATCTACTTTTGATGTAACCGACAGTGCCGTTAAAATCAACAGATAAGTTATCGTTCCGGTTATAACAGCCAATATCGTCCCTTTAGGTATTGATTTCCTCGGGTCTTTCAGGTCTCCACTCATTCCAATTCCGGCAGTAAAGCCTGTCACTGCAGGGAAAAACACAGCAAATACAAACCAGAATCCCTCAGGTGCAGAACGATGGTAATTTGCATGCATTTCCGGAGTATGAAAACCTCCTGTCAAAACACCATAGAATAAAGCAATCATGCTTAATCCAACCGCTGCCATTATCGGTATTTGCAATTTCAAGCTAAGGTTTGCGCTTTTGCCAGCAACCATAGTTGCAAACAATATTATCATTGCTGCCATTAACTGAACGGGAGGAACTCCCCATTCTAAAGGCCAAAAAGGAGCAATGGATTCAGCTAATCCAAATGCATATAAAGTCAGACTGAAGGTTCTACATAGAAAAAGCGGTATTCCTATCGCTCCACCAAGCTGAATACCCAAACTTCGGGATATCATATAGTATTCACCACCAACACCAACCTTCATATTGGTAGATATTGCAGATGCACTCAGACCTGTAATAAAAGTGATGCTGCTGGCAAGAACGACCGTAAGTAGTGTCAGTGGTAAACCAAGGTTGCCCAAAACCCATCCAAATCTTAGGTACATCATTACACCGAGTATGGTTAAAACACTTGGTGTAAATACTCCTATGAAGGTGCCAAATTTTATAGGTTGTCTTACAGTTCGTTCTGTCATATATGTTTAGGCCTCTTAATATAGTTTTTTTATGGCTTCTATACTCTTAAGCAAATATTATAAACGCATATCATTTATCCTCACAAATATATTGAAACTTTCTTAACATTTTAATTCCTGAGCAATAATTATTGATAGTAATTCTTAATTCTGCTGTACACAGGATTTGATATTTTAGAATTCTCTTAGAATCTATTGTAGCAACTGGAATATTGAACAATCGAATACTCGAGTATTTGCTTTCAGTAATTAATATCGAATAAGATCAGGATATGAACAGAAAAAACACTTCTTGGTTTTGTTAGTCAGGAGACTAACATTTATTTGGAGTGGAGTCAGGAGACTCCGCTCAACTGGGGCAAAATTCTTTTTCTGTACAAGCTGACATATACACGGCCTGCTAGTGTTTTGTTTTAGTGAGGTTATTAATTTAATCACTCTTTCCCTATACTTATAAAACGACACAAGTCTCCCAATATAGTATGCTATTATTAATAACGCCAATCAAGGGTTGAAAGTTCAATTGCCACAAAGACTCCAAGACTCT
>JAIOTT010000121.1 GCA_021106655.1 Bacteroidales bacterium | reverse complement strand
AGTGATAAGTAAATCAGACCGGCCTGAGTTCTTGAACTTAAATGAGTACGATACTTTTGTCCCCTGAATTATCCGTCCAAAATCATGTAATTCATTTACAAATTCGATTTTGGGAAGTAGGTTTGTATCTACTTGTCCTTCAGCTGTATTAGGATTAAATACAACATCTGCAGGAATCTCTCCTTTATTACTTTCTTTATTTAATGCAGAGCACCCACTTAAAATAAGCACACTTAATCCAAAAAAAAATATAATCTTCGATCTTATCATTTCATTTAATTTTTAAAATGGCCCGGCTTTTTCAACACTAATCATCAATCAGTCCCCGGCCTGTCTTTTTTATTTTTTTCTCTGATTTTAGGCCTTCAAGCAATTTATCGAGAATTCCATTGATAAATACTTTACTTTTAGGTGTGCTGTACATCTTTGATATTTCAATATATTCATTCATGCTAACCTTCAGAGGGATTGAAGAAAACTCTATAAATTCTGTCAGTGCCATTTTTATCAGTATCATATCCATAACAGCAATCCTGTCAAGTTCCCAATTTTTTGCTTTTTCAGCAATTATCTTGTGATATTCATCATTATGAATGACTGTATTCCTGAAAAGTTCAATTAAAAACTGTTTATCTTCATTAACTCCTTTTTTGTATGGAGCTTTAAACAGTGAAGGTAAGCTTGCATTTTCGCTCAATGTTTCACTAAAAGACTGAATGCTTTTAATAACCATCATTGAAGCAGTTGAAAAATCATCTGCCCAGAATATACTCTTTTCTTCAAAAAATTCATGTAATGGAGAATGTTTTAAAATAGCTTTTTTCTGGAGTTTTATAACAATCTCCTTATCCTCATCAAATGATCTTTCCTGAACTGACATATATTCTTTATAAGCTTTTGTTTCCTTAAACTTATTAAAAATCTTCCTAACCATCTCTTTCTCATCTACCCATGATATTTTTCTTTCCTCAACAGCATTTCTATAAGCTTTGTTATCACTTAGCTGAGAAAGGAAAATATTATCAATAAATTTAGAGTTCGGATTACGTTCTTCATCTGTCGGAAAATATTTATGTTTTCCTTCTTCTTGTTTTAAGTTAGCATACTCAAATATTTCAACAATCAGGGATAAATTATAAATATAAAGATCATAGAGTTTATCCATGCTTAGCATTAATTGTTTTTCGCTATAATCCAGCCTGTCATTATTAGAAGTAAAAAATGCATAAAGTGCCTGCATTACCTTTATTCTTAAATATCTTCTGCTTAGCATGCTTAAATAAAATAATTGACTTATTAAAATTTAATTTTTGGCAAAAATAAGATATTTTATCGTAAAATTTGTTTTTATAAAAAAGCAACCCTTATCTTACATTTTATGTCTATCAGATATATTGCTATTTTTAATTAGCAAAAAACCGCCCTCTAAGAAGGTGGTTTTGAATTGCACCCATTGAGAGGGGTACGAGGAATGATGGGAAAATGGAATAATCACCAAAAAGATATATTTCTAATTAACAATAAACATTAATGCGAATTAGGTAATAATAATTTATATATTTGTATGTTTTTGTATTTATCATTTGTAAATAAATTCAATTAACCAGAAATTTAGAGGAGTAAAAATGGAAGAGTTTGATAACAAAGAGAGAAGAGAAGATATTTTTTCTCGTGCAATTAGAGCTGGAAAGAGGACATATTTCTTTGATGTAAAAGCTACGCGTGCGGATGAGTATTATCTTACTATCACAGAAAGCAAAAGGCGTTTTAACAATGAACACGGAAAATTCTATTACGAAAAACATAAGTTGTTTTTGTATAAAGAAGATTTTGATAAATTTTCGCAGGGATTGAAAGATGTAATTGATTTTATTGAAACAGGTAAAGAACCTGTTATCGAAGAGAAAACTAAAAATGATGAGCATGCTGATATTGAATTTGACGATTTAACATCAGACACCGATACGAAAGAAGATACTGATTAAACTTCATTGTGGAAGGATAATATTTTTTCCTGAAAAATATCTATATTCCATATAGATTCAATGAATAATATTTCCACATCTTTAGATGTATTTTAGCAAAACCCGGCAAACGTACCGTAATCATTTATTATGTTTGTTTATTTATGATTCGATGAAGTTTTTTTCAACTGAATTATTAATCAACAGATAAAAAGACTAATTTTACACCATGGGAAAGGTAATTGTCATAGCAAATCAAAAAGGTGGAGTTGGTAAAACCACAACTGCCATAAACCTTAGTGCCAGCCTTGCTGTTCTGGATATGAAGACACTATTGATTGATGCAGATCCACAGGCAAATGCAACTTCGGGCATTGGTATTGATCCAAAAAATATTAAAACCAGCATTTACGAGTGTATCATCGACGATGTTGAACCTAAAGATATTATTATCGAAACACATACCCCTAACCTGGAAGTTTTACCTGCCCATATTGATCTGGTTGGTGCAGAGATTGAAATGATAAACTTGCCTAACAGGGAAAATATGATGCGTAAATCTATCGAAAAAATTAAAGATGATTATGATTATATCTTCATTGATTGCTCACCTTCATTGGGTTTGATTACCGTCAATGCACTTACCGCAGCTGATTCAGTAATAATACCTGTACAATGCGAATATTTTGCACTTGAGGGTCTTGGAAAACTATTGAATACAATTAAAATAGTACAAAGCAGACTGAATACTGAACTTGATATAGAAGGGATATTACTAACTATGTACGACAGCAGATTACGTTTGGCTAAGCAGGTTGTTGAAGAAGTACGTGTGCATTTCCAACAAATGGTTTTTGATACAGTTATTCACAGAAACACTAGATTGGGAGAAGCTCCCAGCTTTGGAGAATCAATAATTATGCATGATGCAGGAAGCACAGGAGCAATAAACTACTTAAACCTTGCAAGAGAAATATTGCAGAAAAACGATTTAACGAAAATTAATAATACTGAAAAAATAATCCTTGAATAAAATATGAATGCTAAAAAGAAGGCTCTTGGCAGAGGCCTTAGTGCTTTGTTGTCAGCCCGGAAACAGATATTACATCTTTTGATAGCTCAGGCAGGTTTATATTAGGCGCAATTGCTAATATTACACTCAGTAAAATTGAGTCTAATCCATTTCAACCAAGAGCAGATTTTGAAAAGGAAGCCTTGAATAATCTGGCTAACTCAATTAAGGAACAGGGAATAATTCAGCCAATAACAGTAAGAAAGCTCGGTTATGATAAATACCAGCTTATTTGTGGGGAAAGAAGGTTGAAAGCTGCTTATATCGCTAAGCTGAAAGTAATCCCTGCGTTTATCAGACTTGCTGATGATCAGCAAATGCTTGAAATGGCTTTAGTTGAAAATATTCAGAGAGAAGACCTTAATGCACTTGATATTGCAATCAGCTATAACAGGCTTATTGAAGAATGTAATCTGACCCAAGGGAAACTTAGTGAACGTGTTGGAAAGAACAGAACTACTATTACAAATTATATCAGACTTCTTAAACTACCGGCAGAAATTCAAATTGCCTTAAGAGACAATAAAATATCTATGGGTCATGCAAGGCCTTTGATAAACCTTAAAGACACTGAAACACAAATTAATATATTAAACGAAATTATTAATAAGGGTCTTTCTGTTCGTGAGGTTGAAAACATTGTCAAAAACCTTAGTAATTTAAAAACCGGAAAATCCAAACAATCACAACGCAATCAGTTAGCTCCTAAATTTGTTAAGATCCAGAAAGATCTTGCTTCAAAATTTCCTTCAGGCATTGAATTAAAAAGAAATAATAAAGGTAAAGGAAGCATCGTTATTCCATTCAAATCAGATGAAGATCTGGAAAGGATTGTATCAATAATTGAAAATCATGATTAATGATAATCTTCCTGAAAATAAGGATTGATCACTCAATCAGAAATTCTATTACTTTATTTTTTCTGATATATCTTTTGTTTAACGGAAGCACACTTATTTTCTGCCAGGAAAATAATAATAACACTGTCAATAACGATACAAAAGATACAGTTCAAATACAAATCAAGAAACATTCGCCAAATAAAGCAGCTTTGTATTCAGCTATTTTACCTGGCCTGGGCCAGGCTTATAATAAAAAATATTGGAAAATTCCTGTTATATATGCAGGTGTTGGAACTCTACTTTATTTTATAAATTTGAATAATAAGGAATATAAAAAGTTTCGTGACGCATACATTTATGTAAGTAGTGGCGACAGTGTCGAAACTGACAACGATTATGTTAATAAATACAGTGAAGAAGCCTTGTTAGAAGGTAGAAATTATTACAGAACTAACCTCGAATTGACTTATATTTTATCTGGTGTATTGTATATTCTGAATATCATTGATGCTACTGTTGATGCTCACCTCTTTGAGTATGATATCAGTGATAATCTCAGCATGAAACTCGAGCCTGGATTTAATCATGATATGATATTTAATCGGCCCATGGCTACCCTGAAGTTAAGATTTAAATTTTAGACGAATAGATTAAAAAAACATTGTAAGTTTTCACCGTTTAAGGTAAGCTGTATAAATAACTGAAGGACTAAATAACTTCATTGTTAAATTGCTAAATTGTTAAATTGTTTTTTAAAAAAAGATATATTTCAAATTAAGTTTTATGGTTATTATAAGGATTCCTTTAAAGAATCTTTTGACTGAAAAAAGGTAAAGGAGAGAAAAATACGTACAGATAAACAATGTAACAATTTCAGTATAATAACTAAAAACAGTGAACGCATACAGAAATACTGTCTAAAAAGGTGAATTTCTAATTCAAAATAAGAAATATGAAAATAGCATTACTTGGATACGGTAAGATGGGTAAGGAAATTGAAAAACTTGCTCTAAGTAGACATCATGAGATTTTTCTCAAGATCGACAATGAGGTAGAATGGAGAAATAATCTCGAAAAGTTGTCGGAATCAGATGTGGCTATTGATTTCAGTATGCCTGGTTGTGTGACTGATAATATAAAAAGGTGTTTTCAGAAAAATGTACCAATCGTTGTTGGGACAACTGCATGGTTTGAAGAACTAGATGAAATTAATAAATTATGTGTCCAAACAGATCAGGCAATGATTTATGCTTCAAACTTTAGCATAGGTGTAAATATTATCTTTGAAATTAACAGGAAGCTGGCAAGAATTATGAATGGACAGAATGAATATGAGCTTACAATAGATGAAACCCATCATATTCATAAGATAGATGCTCCAAGCGGAACAGCAATAAAGTTAGCTAATGATGCAATTGATATTTTAGATAGAAAAAATGCATGGAGTGGAACTGCTTCATTAGACACTGGAATGATAAACATTACATCAAATCGGGAAGGGAATATCACAGGTACACACTTAATAAAGTACGAATCTGACATTGACAGCCTGGAAATAAAACATGAGGCTAAAAACCGTCAGGGATTTGCATTGGGAGCTGTGCTTGCTGCAGAATGGATAGTTGGCAAGAGTGGGTTTTTTGAAATGAAAGATATGTTGGGTTTTTAATTAAAAAATGGAAGGATGGAATCCTGAAGAAATTTCAGGATGGAATGATGGGTTAAATATTTTCATTACAATATTCCAGTATTCCAATTAATTCGTATAGATTAGGAAAAAAATATCGTGACTATAAAAGAAGATGATTTCAAATTAAATTAAGAAAACAAAATAATGAAAAAAGCAGAAATTATTACAAAAAAGGGAACAATGAAGGTGAATTTCTTTGAAAAAGATGCACCTAATACCGTTGATAACTTTGTAAAATTATCCGAAAGCGGATTTTATGATGGATTAACATTTCACAGGGTTATACCTCAGTTTGTTATTCAGGGAGGGTGTCCTGATGGAAATGGAATGGGAGGCCCGGGGTATTCCATTAAATGTGAACTTGATGGAGATAACCAATATCACGACAAAGGTGTTCTTTCTATGGCGCATTCAGGTAGGGATACTGGAGGCTCACAGTTTTTTGTTTGTCATAACAGAGAAAACACACAGCATCTGGACAAAAATCATACTGTTTTTGGAAAGGTTTATGAAGGTATTGATGTTATTGATCAAATACAAGAAGGGGATAAAATAGAAAAGATTATTATATTCGAGGAATAAAAAAGAATGCATAAAAAAACCGTAGTAGATACGAACGGCCGTTCGTATCTACTACGGTTTTTTAGTATTAATTTACGGATCAGGAAGGATTACCTTCGGTAGCCTCTCCTACATGTGCACTGTTTCCAGTAATAATCTCTTCAGTGTCAGCATCTCTTATAAAAACAAGCAAATGACATTCTGCCATATTATATGTGCTTGCAGTATATAGATATTTATAAGTATACCTGATAAAAGTACCTGCTTTTTTCTCAACATTCAGTTCATCACCCCATTGACCGGAAAAGCTTTCACGAAAAACCCTGTGATGCACATAATTATCTCCTCCACCTGCTTGTTTGGTTATGATGTCACTCTCAGTTAAATAGCAATATAAGGTATGTCCGTTTGCAACACTATCGGTATAATAAATTTCTACCTCAGTAATCAGTGTATCGCCCACTAATTTAGATGTTACACCAATATTTACAGGGGAGCTTTCACCCATAATTGTATTGGCATAGTTTTCCCACTCACCCCGGCTTTGTGTTCTGTTTCCATTGCTCCATACTCTTCTACTAACCATACCAACGGGCATTGCAAGATATCCTGCAAATCCGCTAGTCCAGAAAGCATTCAGAAATGTTCTCCTAAGATCTTCATCAGTACCATATGGTGAATTGTAACTTCCGTTTTCAGGATGACAAGCTACACCAAAAGCTCTGCCAGGATTAGCATCTAATATTCCCTGAAGTATTGCATGACCATCGGGGCAGTGACCACATCTAACACCGGTAAAATTCTCAATAACGACATTTTTTGGCCTTGCGTCAGTTTTAACAACTGTAGGCTTAAATTCCGGATTTGGATCTGCCGGAGGCGTTGCATCCTTTGTCTTATCACAAGAAGAAAATACTATCGCAAGACTAAATAAAATAATTGCAATTTTTTTCATAAATTAAATTTAAAGGTTTCAGAACTAATTATCTAAACATGCAAATATAGATATATTTTATAAATAGAAATTATTTATTTCATTTTTTTAATATAGGGTACATTCAATCAATATTTAGGAATTAAAAATATTGTCATGATCAAGACACTATTTTAATCACTTGTGTTGCACCAGGGAGGTAACATTTTTATAACAGATCACACATACATTGCTATTGTTATATGTATCTATATATTTTAAACTTTCCTTAGTCTTTGTATTCACTCTGACCTTCGAAAAAAAATCTACATAAATATATAAATTCCTGAAAAGAATGATAACTTTGCAATCAAATAAAGCATTGTATTTAAACCATTAATTTAATTCATTAATCATTATGAAAAAATCAATTTTATCTGTTTTTTTTGTGTCGCTATTATTAATAGCATACACTACTGCGACTTTTGCCGGAGGCAAGCCTTTTAAAGGAACAATAATTTATGATCTCACATATACAGGAGATATTGATCCTGCTACACTATCACAGCTACCAAAAGAAATAACTAAGTTTATATATGGAAATAAATCAAAAACTGAAATGAATCAGGGAAGTGCTTACATTACGGAAATACAGGATGGTGATGCAAAAACTCAAACTGTTCTTCTGGATATTGAAATGATGGGTAAGAAATTTGTTATCCGAAAAAGTGCCGAAGAAGTTGCTAAAGAAATGGCTGATCTTCCTGAATCAACGATTAAGTATATAGATGAAACTAAAGAGATTGCAGGCTATATATGTAAAAAAGGTGAGCTTATCACTAAAGACGATGATGGAGAAGAAAGTATTTCAGTCTTTTATTATACTGAACAACTCGGAAATAAAGCATGGAACTTCGGTACAGAATACAGGGAAGTTGATGGTGCAATATTAGAATATGAAGAAGGTGCAGGCAATTTTAGCGTTAAACTAGTTGCCAGGCTTGTAAAAAAAGGAAAAGTTAAATTAACCGACTTCCTTGTCCCTTCTGATTTTGAAGAAGTTTCCTCTGAACAATTACGTGAAATGTTTGGCGGTTAATAGTAGTATATGTCGGGCAAGGGAAACAAATTAAAAAATAACACCAGGAAAGAGTCTGGGTCCTCACGGATAAAAAAGAAGAAAGGTAAGGGCTCAATTGGTGGTATTCTGAAATTTATTAAATCGGAGAAATTTAAATTTATTTCCGGCTTATTTTTAATTATTTTTTCAATTTACCTCTTGTTTGCCTTCATATCTTTTCTTTTTAACTGGCATGCTGACGACAGCCTGTCGCACTCATTCAAAAGTATTTTATTTAACAGTGATGTGGAAACACATAACTGGACAGGAAGACTTGGTGCAGCCCTTGCTCATCAATTCATTAAAGAATGGCTTGGAATATCTTCATTCATGATAATTCTCTGCCTATTTATAAGTGGCATAAAACTCTTATTCCATTTTGCCCTACTCCCTATTGGAAAAACTTTTAGATTTTCATTTATTGCAATTATATGGTTCTCGCTTAGTTTGGGTTTTATTTTTAAGAATACCGATTTTTCAACTATACTTGGAGGTACATTCGGTTTTCAGGGAACTGAATGGCTTAATGGAGCGCTTGGAAAAGTAGGCACAGCTTTCCTGCTATTTTTTATTTTAATAGGATTCCTGATCATTGCATACAACTTATCTATAAAAAACCTGATTTTATTCTTCAGAAATATGTTCTTTCCTGAGCCCAAGGAAACTTTTGCTGATAATGTTTCTGAAAATAAGAAATATAATACTTTTTCTGATGAAAAAATTTCCAATGAAACACCAAGCCATACAACAGTAGAATTTGATCTGGATAAAAACAAATTGCCGGATGAAGATAAAAACCATCTCTCTGAAGAGAATTCCCCTAAGAATGAAAAAATATCTACTGACAATATTGAGTTGACGATTGAGAGCCCGGCAACTAATGTAGAACAAAATGATATTCTAAATGGGGATAATAAAGAATCTGATGAGACTGAACATAAAACTATCGAGACTCCTTATGATCCCACTCTTGATCTTTCTTCCTATAAATATCCTGTTATTGAATTATTAAATGAATATGGAAGTGATACAGTTCCTGTTAACAAAGAAGAACTAGAAACAAACAAGAACAGGATAGTGGAAACACTTAATAATTATTCTATTCAGATAGATAAGATCAAAGCTACTATAGGTTCAACAATTACCTTATATGAAATTGTACCTGCCCCTGGTGTAAGAATTTCGAAGATAAAGAACCTGGAGGATGATATAGCTTTGAGTCTGGCAGCTATGGGAATCAGGATTATTGCACCCATTCCTGGCAAAGGCACCATTGGTATTGAAGTGCCAAACCGTAACCCAGAGACTGTATCAATGCATTCTATTATTAGTTCGGAGAGATTCAGAAATTCGAATTTTGAACTTCCTTTTGCTTTGGGCAAAACAATTTCAAATGAAAGCTATGTTGCAGATCTCACAAAAATGCCGCACATACTGATGGCCGGAGCAACCGGACAAGGAAAATCTGTAGGTTTGAATGTGATAATAAGCTCACTTCTTTATAAAAAACATCCCTCTCAATTAAAATTTGTGATGGTTGACCCTAAAAAGGTAGAATTATCACTATTCTCAAAAATAGAGAGGCACTTTCTTGCTAAACTTCCGGATTCAGAAAATGCTATTATTACGGACACAAGGCAGGTTGTTAGAACTTTAAATTCACTTGGGCTGGAGATGGATGCACGCTATAATTTATTAAAAGATGCCCAGGCCAGAAATATTAAAGAATACAACATCAAATTTATCAACAGAAGATTGAATCCCCAAAATGGCCACAGGTATTTACCATATATAGTCTTACTTATTGATGAGTTTGCAGACCTTATTATGACAGCCGGTAAAGAGATAGAAACTCCTTTGACCCGTATTGCGCAGCTTGCCAGAGCAATAGGAATTCATTTAATCATTGCTACACAACGCCCTTCAGTTAACATAATAACCGGAACTATAAAAGCTAATTTCCCTGCCCGAATTGCATTTCGTGTAACATCAAAAATTGATTCCCGCACTATTCTGGACTCAGGTGGTGCAGATCAGTTAGTTGGACGTGGCGACATGCTATTGTCAACAGGAAGCGACCTTGTTCGCTTGCAATGTGCTTTTATAGATACACCTGAAGTTGAAAAAATTGCAGAATATATCGGTTCCCAGAGAGGTTATCCTGACGCATTTCACCTTCCCGAATATCTCGACGAAGACTCAGAAGCCAGTAAGGAATTTGATCCTTCTGAAAGAGACGAACTTTTTAAGGAAGCTGCAAGGATTATTGTCCAACATCAACATGGATCTACTTCATTACTTCAAAGAAAACTTAAACTTGGGTATAACCGTGCAGGAAGAATCATTGATCAACTTGAAGCTGCCGGGATTGTTGGTCATTTTGAAGGAAGTAAAGCCAGGGAAGTAAGAATTAAAGATGAACTGACTTTGGAACAGTTTTTGAATGATCAAGGATAGAAAAATTCCTGAGATATAAAAATATGGATCTTATAAATAAAACAAATTGATGAAAAACATAGCTCTAATATTATTATTCAGCATGATAAGTTATTCCTCTTTTTCACAACAGCAGGATAATAAAAAAGCACAAGCCATACTTGATAAGGTTACAGCAAAGACTAAATCATACAAGTCAATAAGAATGGATTTTATTTATAAGATGGAGAACAAATCAGCAAATATCAACGAAAGTAAAGAAGGTACAATTATTCTTAAAGGTAATAAGTTTCGTCTTGAAATTGCAGAACAACTGGTAATATCCGATGGCGAAACTGTATGGACATATATTGCAGATGCTGAAGAAGTACAAATCAATTCAGTTGAAGAAGATGACGAATCAATAAATCTCAATAACATTCTTACATCATATTCTGAAAACTATAAATCGAAGTTTATAAAAAGCACTGTTGAAAATGGAGTTAATGTTAAGATAATTGACCTGGTACCAACAGAGGGAAAATCATATTTCAAGATTCGACTCGTTATAAACGAAGCCAAAGCACAAATTCTAAAGTCTACAATCTATGACAAGAATGGAAGCACCTATACTTACGAAATTAGCAAATTTATTGCAAATCCTGTTGTGAGTGAAAAGGATTTTACCTTTAATGCTTCCGATTATCCAGACGTGGAAATAGTTGATATGCGTTAAATAATTATTAATTATTAATTATTAATTATCAATTATTAATGGTTCTGCTTCTTTTATTATTATCTTTTCGGTTTCTTTTTCTTTTGCCTTCAGAGCTTTGTCGTATATTTCCTTTTTAATAAGATGACCATTTATATAGATCTCTTTTTTTAATGTCTTTCTGTTTTCACCAAAATACATCCAGATGCCATCTTTCAGTGATCCTTTATAAGTACCTGAAATCATAACCCCACCTGAAGGATATAAAAACTGGCAAAGACCTTCCAGTTTATCATTTATATATTCACCCTTCGTTTTTAAAGGGCCGTCTTCGTAATACTGCCGCCAGCTACCATGCTTTTTTTCATTAACATAAGTTTTTTCTTCAGCAATATTTCCATTGGGATAATAACTTCTCCACAACCCATTTCTCTCATTTTTTGTAAAATGTTCCTCTGTGAGAAGTTGTCCTTTTTCATTGAAATACTTCCACAATCCTTCCTTTAACTGATCAACATATTTTCCCTCAGTCATCATTTTTCCATTAAGGTGAAAAGTTGTAGTAAGCGACACTCTGCCAATATCCGAATACTGTGAAACAGCTTTGAGTTTTCCGTTCTTATAATAATAATTAAACTTTCCATATGGAATATCATTCTTGAATTGCCCTTCGTATCTCATTATTCCATTATCATGAAACTTCTTCCACTTGCCTTGTTTGCGCCCCATTGGATCTACCGTGTTCAGATTCCCCGGATATTGCTGTTGGGAATGAATAGTAAAACTGAATACTATTGATAATAAAAATAATAATGATATTTTTTTCATAAACAAATAAACTGCAATTGTATGGAAAATAACGCAAATGTATTATGTTTATTTACAAAATTCAATTTTTACATTAAATTTGCAAAAGCAGATCAAACTATAGCGTTGATTTACATTGCAAATTTAAAGAATTTCAAAAAATGGATCATTATCCATCAAAATTATTTGAAGAAACAGTTAGTGAACTTGCAAAATTGCCTGGTATAGGAAAAAAGACTGCTCTCAGACTTACTCTTTTCCTGTTAAAACAGAGTGTTCCTGATGTGGAATCTCTTGGAAATGCAGTCATTAATATGCGTAATAATATCAGGTTTTGTAAACAATGTCATAATATCTCTGATTCTGAATTATGTGAGATATGCTCTAATGATCAGCGCGACAAGAATACTATTTGTGTTGTTGAAGATGTTAGAGATGTTATGGCAATTGAGAATACTACTTTATACAAAGGTACCTATCATGTTCTTGGAGGAATAATCTCTCCTATCGAAGGAATTGGGCCTGATGATTTAACAATTAACAGTCTGGTGAAAAAAGTATCAGACAACAAGGTAAAAGAAGTTATAATGGCACTCTCGACCACCATTGAAGGAGATACAACAAATTTCTACATTTACAAAAAACTAAAAGATCACAATACAAAGCTTACCACACTTGCAAGAGGGGTTGCAATTGGTGATGAACTTGAATTCGCTGACGAGGTAACTCTGGGCCGATCAATTCTTAATCGCATCAATTATGAGGACTATCTTGTAAAGTAAATCCATTTTCATCGTCAGCTCTTACATCATTTTCATCATCAATCTCATCGAATATACTTAATTGATTTTCGCTGATATAATAATCATCATTAGCTGATACATTTCGAACAAGAAACTCTTTGACAGACTTTCTTATCAATTTGTTTGGGGTTGTCTTATGAATCTTACAGAATTTATCTATTAGTTCTTTCTGCTTAAAAGATAACTTAAATACATACTTTTTAAATCTGACTTTTTTCTTATAAGCAACCATATGTTAGTTTTTAATGATTTCTCCTTTTTATTAACAGATGACTAAAATTTCGAATGACTATAGTGACTAAAATTAAAATCTTTAAACTTTCTAAATTTATATCTAATTTTAGTTACTCGTCACTTTAGCTCATTTTAGTCATTTATTATTTTAACTATTTCCCGTACACAGACATCTATTTCCTCCCTTGTATTATACCTGCTAAATGAGAACCGTATCGAAGTCCTCTTCGGATCACTGCCAATATTTTGCAAAACATAAGAAATAGACTCATCTCCCGAATGACACGCACTTCCTCCTGAAGCAGCAATGCCGGCTATGTCAAGATTAAAGAGCAACAACTCTGACTTTTTGCTCTTAGGAAATGACACATTTAATACTGTATAAAGACCTTTATCTTCACATTCGCCATTAAATTTAATATCCTTGATATTTTCTTTCAAAAGTGACACCATATAAGATTTCAGGCTACGGATATATGTTTGATTTTTCGACAAATTATCATAAGCTAATTCCATTGCCTTTGCCATTCCAGTAATTCCGGAAATATTTTCGGTTCCCGCCCGCATATTTCTTTCCTGTCCTCCACCAAATATCAAAGGGCTCATATTAATACTGCTTTTCAAATACAAAAAACCAACACCCTTAGTACCATGAATCTTATGAGCAGAACAACAAGCAAAGTCTACTGGTGTTTTCAGAAAATCATGTTTAAATTTTCCAATCGTTTGAACCGTATCTGCAAGAAACAAAGAATTATAATTCTTGCATAGGTTTGAAACTTCATCAAGCTCTATCATATTTCCTATCTCATTATTTGCATGCATAAGCACAACTAGTGATTCAGGATAAGTTTTGAGCAAAGCATCCAGAGAGTCCATTTTGATTTTTCCTCTATTGCCGATATTAACAAAGTTAATATTCAGCTGTGTTTTGGTTCCAATATATTTTAGGGTATTCAGGACTGCAGGATGTTCCAGAGGAGTTGTTATGATGTTTTTTATTCCAAGATCATAAACACATCCGTTTAGTACAAGATTAATTGCTTCTGTTCCACTTGAAGTAAAAATTATCTCAGCCGGAATAGCATGCAGATAAGAAGCAATTTTAGACCGTGCTTCCTCGACTTTCACTCTTGCTTCTCTACCCAATTTGTGTATGGATGAGGGGTTTCCAAAGTTTTCTCTGGCCGTTTTGGTCATGACCTCTAGCACTTCAGGTGCCAGAGGGGTTGTTGCGGCATTATCTAAGTATATCATTAGTGCTGGTTCTATATGATTTCAGATTAGCAATTGTTGATTATTGATCTATTGATAATTTAATTCTGTTATATCTGATATTATTTTGTTTGCTAACATTTCAGCTCTATTAGCACTATCACTTTCCGCATAAACCCTTATTATCGGTTCAGTGTTGGATTTCCTCAGATGTACCCATTCTTTGTCAAATATAATTTTCAAGCCATCTATATCAATAATAAGATGATCATTATATTTTTGTTTTACACATTCCAGTATCTCATTTACATCAGTTCCAGAGTCTAATTCAATTTTGTTTTTTGAAATAAAATAATCAGGATATGTCCGCCTGAGTTCTGATGTGGTCGTTCCTGATTTAGCAAGCTGCGTCAAAAACAGTGCTATTCCCACTAAAGCATCTCTGCCATAGTGCAGTTCAGGATAGATCACTCCTCCATTGCCTTCGCCTCCGATCACGGCTGCATTTTTTTTCATTAATTCAACAACATTTACTTCTCCAACAGCTGAAGCAAAATATTTTCCACCTGCCTTTTCTGTCACATCCTTTAATGCTTGTGTAGAAGATAAATTTGATACTGTATTCCCAGCTTTGTGTTGCAGCACATAGTCAGCTACTGCAACCAAAGTATACTCCTCTCCAAACATTTCTCCTTCCTCAGTAATAATTGCCAGCCTGTCAACATCAGGATCTACAACAAAGCCCACATCAGCTGAATTTTGTGTAACAAGCTCTGAAATAGCAGTCAGGTTTTTAGCTAATGGCTCAGGATTGTGAGAGAACCGGCCATCAGGAGTACAATATATCTTAACAACAGATTCAACACCAAGGGCTTCAAGTAAAAGAGGAATAACTGTACCACCAGTCGAATTTATTCCATCTACTGCAATTGTAAAATTCCTTTTTCTTATTGCAGCAACATCAACAAGCGGAAGCTCAATGATCTTATTAATATGTTTGTCAATATATGAATCATCGTAAGTGTACTTCCCAAGCTCATCAACAGATGCGAAATCAAAATTCTGGTTCTCCGCATAATACAACAGCTTTTCCCCATCCTTTTCAGAAATAAACTCACCCCTGTCATTAAGCAGCTTTAGAGCATTCCAGTTTTCAGGATTGTGGCTTGCAGTGATAATAATTCCTGCATCAGCTTTCTCCTCAACAACAGCTATTTCAACTGTAGGGGTGGTTGAAAGGCCAATATCAATAACATCCTTCCCCATACTTTGTATTGTTGAAGTAACAAGACTATTTATCATTTCCCCTGATATACGTGCATCTCTCCCGACAACAATCTTTTGCTTTCCGCTTTTCACTTTCTCTTTCAGCATCATCATAAATGCTGCAGTATACTTTATTACATCAACCGGGCTAAGTCCATCTCCCGGCTTCCCTCCTATTGTCCCTCTTATCCCTGAAATAGATTTTATTAATGTCATATCCTATTGAAATTTATATGCAAAAAGTAAAATTAGATATTTTCGAGTATGTTAAACTATATAAATTGAAAATCTTTCAACTGTTATCAGTTAACAATAACCAGTTAACAGTTAGCAATTATCAGGGAACAGTATTAAGTCGGCAGTAGGCAATCAAGAAGTTGTCAGGCTAAGGGTCGTTGTTTGATTTTTTATTTCAGAAGTGATAATTCATAGATAGCAATTGCAATGGATTAAGATAAATTATTGCTCCCTCATCTATGTACACACTATTCATGTATTTATGATGATAATATACAATATTTACACTCGTCTCAATACTAAAAGAAAATCGGTCAACAGCCTGGTATTTAAGTCCAATCGATGGGGAAATTCCAAGGTCGTCGATCCTAATGGTGTATGGAGACTCTGTGTACCACCACATATAAGATTCCGAACCAGAAATGCCAGTCATATTTCCAAAAGTTATAGAAAGGTCAAGAGCAAAATAAGGTTGCAATTTAGAAGTAGTTATCTTTCTCTCGTAGCCGATTCTGAATTCTCCAAAATTATTTTGCCCTTCGTTTTTATAGTAGTAGTTTTGTCCGCTTTCCTCTATACTGAACTTTGAATAGTAATAGTAAAAGCCAACTCTTATTGCATTTTTTCCATAATGTCGCTTGTACATTATCCCATTTACAAAATTATGATTATCAGATAGCTTATTGAGATAAAATTGTTGTTTATGTTCAGTAATGTTATATAGATTAATACCAATTTCGTGATCTTTACATTTATTTTCATTTTTGAAACTCAAAATATTACTATAATCATGTCCTGCTGTGGTCAGTGTAGAAATAAAAATCAGTATTACAATAATAGTATGTTTCATTATTTATATGTAATTCCACCAATTGGAATCTCGAATATGCTCTAAACAAGAAGTTTGATTATTACAAATGCGAATCAAGAGTTGAAAAAATAATATGCTGAAAATTAGCCACTAAGGCATGAAGACACAAAGATATCACGAAGACTGACAAATGACAGCATTATTAACTTTGTGAACCTTAGAGTCTTGGAGT
>JAIOTT010000280.1 GCA_021106655.1 Bacteroidales bacterium | reverse complement strand
TTAGTAAAAAATATTATAATCATAAATGCTTTAGCATATATGGCAACTCTTGCCCTTGGTAAGGCTTTTGATATTGATCTGCGAGATATTTTCGGACTGCATTATTTTGCTTCAGAAAAATTCTCTCCTTACCAGTTTATTACATATATGTTTATGCATGGCGACTTTATGCATATCCTATTCAATATGTTTGCTCTTTGGATGTTTGGAAGTGTGCTTGAGAATGTTTGGGGTCCCAAAAGATTCCTGATTTATTATCTCGTAACAGGGATTGGAGCAGCTCTGGTTCATTATGTCATTTTTTATTTTGAAATACAGCCAGCACTCTCAGGAATTAATAATTTCCTTGTTGATCCAAGCCTTGCAAAGCTGGATATTTTTATAAATTCTCACAAGTTTCATATTCATTCAGGTTCAGGCGATATTTGGATGCATTTTCAACAATTCAAGAAAGATGTTTCTGACCTTGCAATAGACAAACACAATAACGAAGCATTACAGGGTACTGTATTTTTCATGAGTGAATATAAAGAATATTATCTAAACCTACCTAATGTAATTGGTGCATCAGGAGCGGTATTCGGTATACTGCTGGCATTTGGAATGATGTTTCCTAATTCTTTAATCTACGTCTACTTCGCCATTCCAATTAAAGCAAAATGGTTTGTAATTATTTACGGGGCTATAGAATTATACTCAGGATTTGCAAATAATCCGGGTGATAATGTAGCTCATTTCGCACATCTGGGTGGTATGATATTTGGTTATTTCCTGATAAGATACTGGAAAAAGCGGTAAAGAACCTAACGATTATGTACGAAAGATACAGAAATTCATCTATAGATAATATCAAAACTTTTTTTAAGAACAGATCTGTTCTATCACAATTGATCATTATAAACATTATTGTTTTTCTGGCAATAAATGTAATCAAGTTATTTTTTTTCCTTTTCCAGGTTGACCTTTACACAGATGACAGTACTAATATATCTAAAGTTGTGCATTGGTTTGCAGTCCCATCAAGTTTGAAAGCCCTTGTACTAAAGCCATGGACAATATTTACTTATATGTTCCTGCAGGAAAATTTCTTTCATATACTATTCAATATGTTTGTTCTTTATTTTGGAGGCAGTATTTTTTCTCAATTCCTTGATAGCAAAAAACTATTAAGCACATATATATTTGGTGGCATAAGTGGTGCTTTATTTTTCATTATTTCATTCAATATCTTTCCTGCTTTCGGCAATTATGTAGAATATGCAGTTGCTCTTGGTGCTTCAGCTTCTGTACTTGCCGTTTTAGTAGCAATTGCGACCTATACTCCTGACTTTACAGTCAGCCTGATCTTATTTGGACGTGTGAAACTTAAATATATAGCAATTGTTTTGGTTTTTATTGACGTTTTAAATATTAGCAAGGGTAATCCGGGAGGGCATATTGCTCATCTTGGTGGAGCGCTTTGGGGATATCTTTATATCAGAGGACTAAAAAGCGGTAATGACCTTAGCCGTTTTCTTCCACAAATAAAATGGAAAAAATATTTCTCATTTTTTTATAAAGACCACGTCAAATCAAAATTCAAACATGTACATGTCAATAAAAAGCCGTATTCAGATGATGAATATAACAGGATTAGATCAGATAAGCAAGAGCAAATTGACAAAATACTTGAGAAGATATCAAGATCAGGATACGAAAGTCTGACAAAAAAAGAAAAAGCCTTACTTTTTGATGCCGGTAAGAAAGAATAAGTCTTGTGTAAATACAATTTAAGTTGACAAAAAGCCTGAACATTAAATCCTTAATAAAAAGGATCGTTTTAATTTTTAACATTATTGCAATAATAATGTTACTTCTCTCTTATATTGCTTCATATGTGAGCCCCGAGAAGTTATGGCCACTTGCTTTCTTTGGGTTGATTTATCCGATATTAATACTGATTAATTTATTCTTTATGCTTTTTTGGCTTTTACTAGGGAAAAAATATTTTCTTCTTTCCCTGGTAACTATATTGCTTGGATTTAATTTTTTACAAAAACATGTTCAGTTTAATACCAATTCTAAGGAAAATGAAGGTGACTTTAAAGTCATGTCGTATAATACTCGATTGTTTGATCATTACAACTGGAATCATTCAGAAGAATCAAAAAACCTGATAATTGATTATTTACATAAAGAATCACCTGATATTTTATGCTTACAGGAATTTTTCTCTGATGATAATGACAAATATCCGATATTGAAAAAGTTGAGGAATAATAATAAAGCAAAGTACTCACATGTTGATTATTTTCTTACACAAAAGAAATCGAAGCATTACGGGCTTGCAACATTTAGTTCATTCCCTATCATTGCAAAAGGAAAAATTCAACCAGATGTTAAGAGCAATAATTATACGATTTTTACAGATATTCTTTATAAGGATGATACTATCAGGATCTTCAACATACACCTGCCATCGATTCGTTTTCAATCAAAAGATTTTTTATTTATTTCAGAAATAACATCCACTGATAAGAATACGAACAAACAGGAGTTTAAAAAAAGCAGTCTCAGTGTGATCAAAAAGCTTAAAATCGCATTTCAAAAAAGGGCAAGACATGTAGAAATAATATCCGGGCATATTGCAGAATCGCCATATCCTGTAATAGTATGCGGTGATTTTAATGACACTCCTTCATCGTATGCATATCACACAATATCCAATAACCTGATAGATTGCTTTATTGAAAGCGGATTGGGATTTGGAAAAACGTATATAGGGAATATGCCCTCATTTAGAATAGATTATATTCTTCATGATAAAAGATTCACAGGAAAGGGCTTCGAGACATCGAATATTAAGTTCTCAGATCATTATCCTGTAAGCACCTATCTGAAGTTTGTTGAGTAGGTGATAATTAAATTGTTATTTTGTTAAATTGTTAAATTGTTAATCAAAGCTGGCGAGTCAAGGCTAAAGACTGATAACTGATAACTGTTAACTGATTACTGATTACTGATTACTGACAGTATGGATTTTGAACTAATTTCTGATTTTGAGCCAACCGGTGATCAACCTGAAGCAATAAAGCAACTTGTTGAGGGTATCAGGCGTGGGGATACAGCACAAACATTACTTGGTGTTACAGGCTCCGGAAAAACATATACTATTGCAAATGTACTTCAGGAAGTTAAGTTACCAACCCTTGTTTTAAGTCATAACAAGACTCTTGCAGCACAGTTATTTGGTGAGTTTAAACAGTTCTTTCCAAATAATGCTGTTGAATTTTTTGTTTCATATTATGATTATTATCAACCTGAAGCTTATCTTCCTGTAACAAATACATATATTGAAAAAGATCTTTCTATTAATGATGAGATTGAAAAGTTGCGCTTAAGTACTACTTCAGCTCTCTTATCAGGACGAAGAGATGTAATTGTAGTTTCTTCAGTTTCTTGTATATATGGGATTGGTAACCCAGATGATTTTACAAATAACGTAGTAAAGCTAAAACTTGGTGATCTTTTAAGCAGAAACAGATTATTATTATTGTTGGTAAACAGCCTTTACTCAAGGACAGAAGCAGAATTCAATCGTGGAAATTTCAGGGTTA
>JAIOTT010000379.1 GCA_021106655.1 Bacteroidales bacterium | reverse complement strand
TCAGTTATCAGATACTGGCTACTGTCTACTGTTTTCAATCTCATTTTTTATTAAAATAAATTCACACAAACTTTTTGAATGTAATCATTTATTTCGTACATTTGACATATTAATATTATATTCTTATTTTTACAACAGAAATAATTAACTATAAATCTTCCCTCTATGAAAAAAATCTTATCTCTTATAATAGCCATATCAATATCTGCAGGAGTCTTTTCCCAAACATTATCTCCTGAGGTTAATGCTTCGGCAGGTGATTATTATACTAATGCAAATGGTTCTCTTAGCGTAACTATTGGAGAAACAGTTATTGAAACTTTCACAGGTGCTAACAGTATCCTTACCCAGGGATTTCAACAACCTTTTCTCGCACCTGTTTCAAACCCGGCATTAATGTGTAAAGTTTATTTGCAAGGTCCCTATCAATCAGGTGGGATAATGAATACAGCACTTAGTGTGAGTGATTCTTTCCCCACAGCTCAACCATACAACATAAGCCCATGGAATTATCCGGGTACAGAAACAATAGGAAGCATACCAGCTAATGTTGTAGACTGGGTGCTTGTTGAGGCCAGAGATGCCGGAGATGTTACAAGTATACTTGATAGAAGAGCCGGAATATTACTTGATAATGGCAATGTGGTTGATACCGACTTCAGCAGTCCTCTGCTTTTTAATAATATCCTTGATGGAGATTATTATATCGTAATCCAGCACCATAATCATTTTCCTGTAATGACTGGAATAGCAATCACACTACCAAACGTAATATTGCACGACTTCACTGATATCGTTTCTTTTCCGCCTTACGGTGGAAGTGATGCGTTGATAGTAGTTGAAACAGGAATTGGCGCCATGATAGCCGGAGATGTTAATGATGACGGACAACTTAAATATAGCGGGCCAGGTAACGACAGAGGACTTATACTGCAAAGGATCATAAATGTCAGTAGTTCATCAAATATTACAACTACAATATCAGGTTATTACTCGGAGGATGTAAATTTGAATTCTATGGTAAAATATAGTGGCCCGGCTAATGATCCATCACTGATCATTCAAAATCTCGTTAACCTTACCGGATCTACTAATATTACAAGTGTGTTTAATACCGTCGTCCCTAACTCAGTAACAGCTCCTACTAAAAAAGCCCCACGTACAGGGCCTATTGACATTTTATTAAGAGAGAACAATGAGTATGTTGAGGTTGTCATTTCTACACGGTCATTAATACAAAATGGTATTATTGATAATATTCAGTTTACACTTGCATGGGATAAGTCAATTAAGGAAATTGATAAAATATTGTCACACTTTGAGTCTGATTTCTTCTTGCTGCCTCAGGAAAAAATTGCATCCTCTGATAACAATTTCTATCAAACTTTCGCTATGGCGGTAATTAAAGTATTGCCATCTCAGTTTGTTCCCGGAGAAGAAATTGTAATATTACGCTTTCCATCAAACGACATTACAAATAACCTAAACATAGCTGATAATAATCACACCCTGAAGTATAATGGAGATTATTATATCTCTCTTTATGGTGTTGACAAGACAGGTATGATTAAAACAATTGAGGAAAGTGCTGCTCATGCAAATTACATCAGGTTTTATCCTAACCCTGTCATTGATGGTAATATGAATCTTGAAATTCTTTCCGAAGTCTCAGAGAAAGTAACTGTTCGTATATATGACCTTTGTTCCAGAATTGTTTATTATGAAGATATGAGCCTCGAGAAGAATAAAACCTATACAAGAACCCTCAATCTTGATTATCTGAGTGATGGTGCTTACTTCCTTAGCATCAAGGGTAAAAACACCAACTTTATTGATAAGCTGGTTGTTTACTAAAAGAAGTACTTAGAGTACTTGGAGTATGGAGTACTTAGAGTTAAATACCTTCCAAAATCAATATAAAAATTCAGATTTTTTTTAAATTTGCGGTTAATTTAATAGCGTAAATAATATGAAGCATATAATCAGTCTTACATTATTCCTCATTTCTTCTTTCGTTATAGGTCAAAAGAATTACAATGTCACAATTACTTTTAAAGATCTGCCTGAGAAAAATATCCTGCTAACAAGTTTTTTCGGAGATAAAAATGCCGTTTTAGATAGTGCCTTTACTGATGAATCAGGCAAAGTAATATTCACCCTCAGCGAAAACAGCTATAGCGGCATGTACCGTTTGATTATAAGTAGAAATAATCAATTGGATCTTATATTTAATAAAGAAAACGTTGAACTGTTGACACAGAAGGATCATCTAATGGATAGTCTGGTGGTAATACAGTCGCAGGAGAATATCACTTATTATAATTTTCTTAAATCAGAATATGAAAGCCAGACCAAACTTGAGCTACTTAGTTCGCTGGTAGATTTTTATCCTGAAGATGATGAATTTTACAAGCCAATAATTGAAAAATTCTCAAATCTCCAGACCGAACGAGAAAATTATATTAATAAGATAATTGCCGATTTTCCTGAATCATATGTTTCAAGAATCATTAGAACTTTCAAAACTCCCTATCTCTCTCCTGAATTAAAAAATACAGAGAGGATGGATTACCTTAAAGAACATTTTTTCGATAGTATCAGCTATAATGACACATCTCTGGTAAGAAGCAATGCAATCACTAATAATTTAATTTCATATCTTTCATTGTTCAGTAATCGACAGCTTTCACAGCATCAGCTCGAAGACGAATTCATCAAAGCAGTTCAGGTTATTTTATTAAAGGCAGATGAAAACCCGGTCATATATGAATTTGTAATGTCTTATCTAGTGGAAGGATTTGAGAAGTTTAAGTTTGAGAAAGTTCTGAATTTCATTGCTGAGAATTTCGCAATCCCCGGCAAATGTGAAAATGAGGAGAGAAAATCTCAATTACAAAACAGGCTGGAAGCATTTCAGAAGCTTGCTGTAGGAAAGATCGCACCTGATATCAGCATTAATGACACTAGTGGAAATAATATTAAGTTTTCAGATATCCCTGAAGACTACACCCTGATAATTTTCTGGGCAAGCTGGTGTCCGCATTGTACAGCTATGTTCCCTTCATTAAACAAATTATATGAAGAGCAAAAAATCAAAAGATGGGAAGTACTTTCAGTATCAATTGACTCAGACAGAGCAGCGTGGCTGAATGAGTTAAGTCAACACCATTTTAAATGGATTAATGCATCTGAAGTTAAGGGTTGGAACAGCAATATCGCCAATGATTATAATATTTATGCCACACCAACTATGTTTTTACTTGATAAGAACAGGGAAATAATTGCCAAGCCCCTTACCGTAAGGGAGCTGACAGAGGATCTGAAAAAGATAAAGCTTTTATAAAGTGGTAGGTTGGAGGTATAAGGAAAAAGAATTCTCCAACCTTATACCTTATACCTTATACCTTATACCTTATACCTTAAACCTAAATTATCTTCATATCATCCAGCACCTTCATAACACTTTTAACAGAGGCGGCTGAAGCTTCAAGCATTTTCTGCTCACCCTTATTCAGGTTGATCTCAATAACCTCTTCTATACCATTTTTCCCTAAAATAACAGGGACCCCAAGGTATATATCTTTTATACCATATTCACCTTGCAACAAGGTACAGACCGGAAAAATTCTTCTTTCATCATCCACGATAGCTTCAACCATTTGTGCAACAGCAGCACCTGGTGCGTACCAGGCAGAAGTACCCATAAGATTCACAAGTTCACCTCCACCTTTTTTGGTTCTTTCAACAATCTTATCTATCTCTGCTTTTGCAAGTAAATCGGTAATTGGAATTCCACTTACTGAGGTATATCTTGGTAAAGGAACCATGGTATCACCATGTCCGCCAAGCAGAAGTGAATGAATATCCTTAGGGGACACATTTAAAGCATTTGCTAAAAATGCCTGATATCGGCCTGTATCAAGTATTCCTGCCATGCCAAAAACTTTTGTTGAAGCTTTGTTTGCAGTTTTGTATGCAGCATAAGTCATAACATCCAAAGGATTAGATACAACAATTATGATCGCATCGGGTGAATATTTGATCGCTTTTTAAGTAACTTCCTTTACAATGCTGGCATTGGTTTTAATAAGATCATCCCTTGACATGCTGGGTTTTCTAGGTATTCCTGAAGTAATAATAATAATCCCTGAGCCTTTTGTTTTTAG
>JAIOTT010000231.1 GCA_021106655.1 Bacteroidales bacterium | reverse complement strand
GAAATATACTGATCTCGTGGATCCATTTATTGGCACGGGTGGCCATGTACACACTTATCCTGGAGCATCATTGCCTTTTGGAATGGTACAACTGAGCCCGGATTCAAGGCTTAGCGGTTGGGATGGTTGTTCTGCCTATCATTTTTCTGACAGCATAATTTATGGTTTCTCACATACTCATCTCAGTGGTACAGGATGCAGCGATTATGGGGATATCCTTTTTATGCCAACATGTGGGGCTGCTTTGTTCAACAGCGGTTACGATCAGGGGGATAATACAGGATATGGCTCGAAGTTCAGACACGATAGTGAAAAAGCATCGCCGGGATATTACTCGGTCTTTCTTGAGGATTATAGTATTAATGCAGATTTTACTGTGACACAACGAACGGGTTTCCACCGCTATCTTTTCCCTGAAACAAATAATGCAAATATTATCATCGACTTACAACATAGAGATGATGTTATTGAATCCGGAATAAAAATTATTTCAAATACGAAGATTGAAGGGATGAGGAGATCACGAGCATGGGCAAAAGATCAGCATGTATATTTTGCAGCTGAATTTTCACAGCCTTTTTCTTCTTTTGGCATCGCTGTAGATGATGAAATACAATCTGAAATTTACGAAGCCGATGGTACAAACATCAAGGCTTTTTTTAAATTCAATACTAATGATGAACAGCAAATACTTGTTAAAGTCGGGATATCTGCTGTTAGCGAGGAGGGTGCATGGAAAAATCTGAATAAAGAAAATCCGGGATGGGATTTTGATCTTATTAAAGATGCTGCAGAGAACACATGGAATAATGAACTTGGTAAAATTAATGTGAAAGGTGGTAGTACAGAGCAACAAAAAATCTTCTACACTGCCTTGTATCATTCGCTCTTAGCACCAAATCTCTACATGGATGTTGATAATAATTACAGGGGGAGAGATCTTGAGATTCATAATGCTGATGATTATGATTATTATACTGTTTTCTCTCTTTGGGATACTTACAGAGCAGCACATCCCCTATTCACAATAATTGATACTAAAAGAACCAATGACTTTATAAAAACTTTCCTCACCCAATACGATGAGGGAGGTATGTTACCAGTATGGGAACTAGGGGCAAATGAAACAGGATGCATGATAGGATACCATTCTGTTCCGGTCATTGTTGACGCATATATGAAAGGTATTAGAAATTATAATGTTGAAAAAGCGTTTGAAGCTGCAAAAAACAGTGCTATGCAAGACCATCTTGGACTTAAGTCTTATCGGGAGTTTGGCTACATTCCTGCTGAAAAGGAACATGAGTCTGTTTCAAAAACCCTTGAATATGCCTACGACGACTGGTGTATAGCTATAATGGCTGAAGACCTCAACAAAAAAGAAGACTATGAAAGCTTTATCAAAAGGGCACAGTTTTACAAGAATATTTATGATCCTTCAACAGGGTTTATGCGGGCTAAACGTAATGGTTTTTGGGTAAGCCCGTTTGATCCGGCAGAAGTAAATATTCATTACACAGAAGCAAATTCATGGCAATATAGTTTTTATGTGCCTCAAGACATCAGTGGTTTAATGAAACTTATGGGTGGAAAAGAAAAGTTCTCTCAAAAACTCGACGATCTCTTTAATGCAAGCACTGAAACTTCCGGGCGCGATCAGGCCGATATCTCCGGTTTGATTGGTCAATATGCTCATGGGAATGAACCTAGTCATCATATGGCATATTTGTACTCTTTTGCAGGCAAACCATGGAAAACACAAAAAATCGTCAGGCAGATAATGAATGATATGTATACGGTTCATGAAGATGGCTTGATCGGAAATGAAGATTGCGGTCAGATGTCAGCATGGTATGTGCTCAGCGCTATGGGCTTCTACCCCGTTACACCGGGGATCAACTACTATGTTATTGGCAGTCCGGTTTTTGAAAAAGTAAATATCAAACTTGAAAATGGAAATATATTCACGATCAATGCTAATGGCGTATCCGAAAAAAACTTTTACATTAAATCTGCACAGTTAAATGGCAAAGATTTTAACAGGTGCTACCTGATGCATTCGGAGATAATGAATGGTGGTGAGCTAACTTTTGAAATGACGGATAAACCCAATAATAACTGGGGAAGTGATGAGGATGATATTCCTGTTTCTTCTGTTTCAGATAATCAGATAATTACAAATCCATACATAGAATCAGGATCAGCAAGCTTTATAGATTCTGTTAAGATCATTCTTGCTGATGCAGATCCTGAAGCTGAAATTTATTATTTCCTGGGTAAAACTGATTCTTTAACAGAATTTAATATTTACTCTGATCCGATTTTTATTAGTAAATCAGAAATCCTGAGCTTTTATGCTACAAAACAAGGATATCCCAATACTTATGTCAACACTGCAAAGTTTTCTCAATTAGATGAAAAAAGAAGTATTAAGTTGCTGACAACATATGCTCCACAATATTCTGCCGGTGGTGATATGGCTCTGATTGACAGATTGAGGGGTGGTGACGATTTTAAGCTTGGAAACTGGCAGGGATATGAAGGTGTAAATCTGGAAGCTATAATTGATCTGGGAGATAAGCAAAACATCCATAAAATTAGTATTGGATTCCTGCAAGACATCAATGCCTGGGTATTTATGCCTGAATGGGTAGAATTTCTCATATCTGACAATGGAGAAGATTTCATTGCAATGAGGAGAGTTTCTAATATAACACCTTATGATGAATGGGGTACGATAATCAAAGAATTTAAATACAACTTACCGAAACCTGTTAAAGCACAATACGTAAAAGTTGTTGCGAAAAATATTAGTGTATGCCCCGAATGGCATAAGGGCAGCGGTAATGAATCGTGGATTTTTGCTGATGAGATAATTGTTGAATAGAAAAGTGTAAAATCACAGAGTAAAAAAATGAATATTCAACTTTGTGATTCTTGGTGACTTTGAGACTTAGTGGCAAAAAAAATTGATCAGCCACAAAGACACTAAAACACAAAGGTTCACTAAGAAAATAAAAATAAAATAGCATGACTGAGGTATGCATAGGAATTGACATCGGAGGGACCAATACAATTTTTGGTTTAGTGGATAAGAATGGCCGCATCCTCATAGAGGATTCCATCAGAACATCTGATCATGAGGAGGTTGAAGATTTTCTTAAAGCTCTGGCATCTAAAATGAATCAAACAATATCAGAAATATCTGAACCTATTGAGTTAAAAGGGATCGGGATAGGTGCTCCCAATGGTAATTATTATAAGGGGACTATCGAATTTGCACCAAATCTAAAATGGAAAGGTATTATTGAACTGGTAAAAATGATGAAACAATATTTTCCTGTTCCTGTTTTCCTTACCAATGATGCCAATGCAGCAGCCATAGGTGAGATGATTTACGGAGGAGCAAAAGGGATGAAAGATTTTTTCATTGTCACATTAGGTACAGGAGTTGGAAGTGGATTTGTTATTAATGGAAACGTTGTATATGGACATGATGGCTTCGCGGGCGAGCTCGGTCATACAATTGTTAAAGAAAATGGTAGAGATTGCGGCTGTGGGCAAAAAGGTTGCCTTGAGGCTTATGCTTCAGCAAATGGTTTAAAAAGAACAGTCTGTGAGCTTATTGCAAAACATTCTTATTCAGGTATGCTGAAGGATAAAAGCTGTGAAGATCTCTCAGCTAAAGATATTGACACTGCAGCAAGAAAGGGCGACACTATGGCACTCGAAGCTTTTGAGATAACAGGTAAGATACTAGGGAAAAGCCTTGCTAACACTATTGCTATTACCAGTCCTGAAGCAATATTCCTTTTTGGAGGCCTTGCAAATGCAGGAAAACTGATACTCGATCCAACAAAAAAACACATGGAAGATAATTTGCTAAACATTTATAAAAACAAGGTTAAGCTCTTAAAATCCTCTCTGCTTGAGGAAAATGCGGCAATCCTCGGGTCCAGCGCACTTGTGTGGAATGAGCTAGAATCCTTGTAGTTATAAACTTTGGCTTTTTTAAGTTTTCCCAATTAACTAATCAACCACTTAACTATTCAAACGCAATCTTATTCACATAAAAAACCGTCCGCTTCCTTTTTCCTGACAAATAATTATTCTTTATAGTCTGGTATCCGTAAATTATGAAATTATTATTATACCAGTGCTCCATCTCACTTCTTTTATCTTCGACAATAACATCATTGGAGTGTGAGGTTGCAATATCTGTATGTTCCAGCTCTCCAACTACTTCATCTCCATTAATTATCTCGGAAGCAATTTGCCCGCTTTCTGTGTATGATAATATTATATCGTCACCGTCAAAAAAACAATTGACTCTTTCCTTCAGACTAAAACTAATTATCTTTAACATATCAAAAATGTTGCTCCACTGAACTTCTCCATTCTTATCAAAAGAAGCAATGAGAGCATTAGTATATCTGTATCCGTCGAATACAGAATAGTATTGTGGTACTGCCCGGCCATAGTAATCGTAGCTCATGTACGACACGGTATGGTATTCCGGATAATATGCTTCTGCAGAAAAAATATACTGATCATAATGCCTGATAATATCATTTACCAGCAATTTATAATTTATTGAAAAATCTTTCCCCTTTTTTTCTTTTTTCTCTAATTTGCGCTTATATTTCATAAGGTCAGCATCAGAGAGATAAACAGAGAAATTTCTAAAATCCAGGTAACTGTAATATCTTATTGATTGTTGGATATTATTTTTAAAGTTTGTAAAAAATATTCCGGATGACTCATTATCAGGATCACTATCCTGTTTTGAAGATTTACCTTTAATATTAAGATAAGTACCAATAATTATCTTATCATCACCATCAATATACAGCATTCCCTTTTTCAGCTGTTTGCCTTCAATATCAGGCTTTATCTGCAATGAATCTATTATTTCTCCATCCATTTCAAGTTCATAATAAAAAAGTCCGTATTGCTTTTTAGCAATACTTTTTTTCAATATCAGATTTAATGAAGTTGAAGCAGAATCAATAATGATTTTTTCAATTTCCAATATACCTCTTTCATTATAAAAGAGATCTTCTGTTTTGTCTGATTGCAAATTTCTGGAGAGCAAAGTCGCATATTCATCATCGGATTGAAAGCTAAAAAATGCTTTGTTTCCAAAAATTTGGAAATCATCTATAATGCCTTTATCCGGGAATATCCCATTAATAACCTGATACGCTTTGCTCACAATATCAATAACAATAATAGAGTAATTATTTATGCGGTTTTTCTTTGAGATATCCTGAAAAAAAAGAAAGATGGTGTCTCTGCTGATAACGTTTTTTTTATACGATAGTTTATCGTTTATGGGAATTTCTTTAGACAATCCTTTTTTCAGATTAACATCATAAAAAGAAAAATACCAGTTAATTTCAGATGCTGAGACAGTATTTGCAGTTCTGTAGAACATTATCATTCCATTGTCCTGCAGTGGTATCAAATCAAATGGATATTCATTCTCTTTGGCATCAAGCTCAATACGCAAAAGCTTGTTCTCCTGAGCATAAGAGATATTGATGATCAAAAATAAAACAACTAGTATCTTTAATGAAAAACCCGACATAATAAAGAGCCAATGATACAGCTTGTTAATAGATTTCTTTGCCACGAATGCACTAATTAAAAACGAATTGAATATATATTAGTCTTAGATTCGTGAATTCGTGGCTATATTCTTAAAAATCCTTATTGGAGTATTAGTTTTCTTGAGAAATATTTTCCGTTATTTTTATTATAGATATTGATAAAATAAACACCTTTATTATAATCCTTCATATTCAAGGTTATCTTCCTGTCATTAAATTTATCCTTGTACAGCATTTTTCCCATCATAGAATAAACTGTCACTTCAAACTCACATTTTTCGGGCATTTCCATAAAGAAGGTTCCGTGTGAAGGGTTCGGATAAATTTGAATGATATCACTATCGCCAGCTATGGGATCAATACCAACAGTCATACAATGAGTTCCGGGTGTGGCAAAAATAGAATCTCCATCACTATTTACTGCAGCAAATTTTACTGATGCTGTCCAGTTTGCAGGATCATTATTATCATTGCCTGGATTACACAGAGCAAGAGAAGGGCCGTATCCATCTGCCAGTGTATCCCAAGGAAGCTTATCATCATAATCAACATAGTCAACAACATTACCTAAATTATCTCTTAACTCAATATCTTCGCCTCCATTACTTAGAGCTCCACTTGTCCATTCGAAGGCAGTCACTCCAAATATACTCTGAAATGCAGATGCGTTAACAGTTACAAGTACAAATTCTCCCGGGTTAATTATTACAGAGGGGAAAGTAAAAATAAATCCCTGGGTAAACTCATAACCCACAAGGTCAGCAGGAGTGCTTCCGTTGTTGTATAACTCAACAAACTCAAGACTGTCAGTTCCGCCTTCAGGAGGATTATACATTATTTCAGTTATCACGATCTCAGGTGACTGACATCCATAAATAATAGCAAAATCCTTAAGTGCAGCCATAATATTTCCACTGGTATCTTCAACATTTGCAATAGTTAGTGTATCAAAAACACAGATTTGTAAAGGCATCAAAAGACTAAGTGTTACTGTATCCAACGACATCGACCTGACTGCTGCTGCAATTATTCCTAAACCGGTATAATTTCCTACATTTTCGGCTGTTGCATTAACTGCTTCACTGAACACAACTTTTACAATAAAAAAATTGAACGCAAAAGCATCAACTACATGAGGAGGTATAGTATCCACAATTATTCCAAAGCAGTCTGATACATGAGAACCTAAATGAGAAAAATCATCCACAGGATAAACTATCCATTCAGAATTTATTGAATCAGTTCCTGCCGAAATATTCCAATCAGGGTTACCAAAACACACAATAGGTTTTCTTACGAGTGTATGATTAACTGTACCATCAGAAACACCTGCAACAGGCCAGGCAGCTCCAGGATCAATTAAATCATACAGTCCAATAATATCAATTATTATTGTATCGGTAGGTGTTATACTGACAAGCGCCCTGACATCGTTTCCGTTAAACCCTACAATATAACCGGATTGGTTATACGCAAAAATCTCATCAGCCTGATTAAGTATAAATGGGCCTGCCTGATTATTAGCAATCACCCAAACATCATTAGGTGCAAGTGTAACTCCTGTAGGAAATGAATGCATCCCTGACCATGAACTACCATTATAATTTGTAAGAATATTATATTCTGAGAGTACGATATTGCTTCCTGTGGCATTATATATTTCAAGGTACTTATTATTGCTGCTCCCTTCGCAATATTCCGAAAAGAACAGACCGGTAGTTTGCGACATCAGGTTATTGAAACCTAAAGTTATTATCATTAATAAAATTAGTGAAAGTTTCCTTGATAGATTAGTCGATTTCTTCATCATAATTGTATTTTAAGTTAAGATTAAAAGCTTCGCATTTAGTTGATATATATTTATCTCGCAATAAGCATCCTTTTACTCACTGAATTAGTTATAGTATGGCCATTAAATACTATCTTATACACATACATCCCTTCAGCTAAATCAGTACCATCAACAGATATCTTATGAAATCCTTTTTCCATCTGTCCATTCAATACTGACATTATAAGTTTTCCTGGAGTATCAAATATATCAATGCTTACATGTCCTGCTTCCGGTAATATAATTTCAATCTCGGTAGTATTAGAAAATGGATTTGGATAGTTTTGACCAAGAGCAAACCCTTCGGAGTCTTCAGTGATCCTGAGCTTAGGAATATACAAATTAACATTTTCAATTACATTAGCATATTCATCGGCCAATTCACTAATTCCTTCAAGAGTGAATGAAATTTCTTCATTTTGACCTATGGTTTTTATTTTCAAAATTAAAAGAGCTTCACCCTCTGAAAGTTGAACATGTTTCAGATCGAACCATGAGATTATCAATTGCCCGTTATTGGCAGAGTACATTAGATTAGCATTATCAGAACCCGGTATTTCCACACCTAAAACTTCAACATTGTTCTGGGGATAATTTATTATAAGTGAAACTGCACCAACATTTAAAGGAACATCCACATTAACAGCTAACTCCATTTCTTTAGCAGATGACACCTCTATCACTTCATCCTGATAAAGAGTGATACCAGGTGATTTTTTTGTTAACGGAGTAAATGATCCATTAACATCACCAAAGCAAAGGCCATGAAAATCCTTCACCACATTAGCTGAAACATTAAAAGTGTCATTCTCGAAGCCCCAGTCACCTGAAGGAAACTGTGAGATCAGTAAGATAAAACGCTGTTGAACTCTAAGTGCATCAACGGAATTTACATAGCCGGTAGCACTAACATCTGCAACTTTTAATCTTAATCCTGTCAAAATGATTTGTGAAACAAAATGCTGCATAATTCCCAGTGCATCTGTGGAGTTTGCTCCGCCCCATGCCTTTGTTGTACTTGCATCCAGGACAAAATCACCGGCTAATAATCCATTAAAGGTATAATAGCCACTAATATCAGTAATAGTGCTATCGAGTATATTTCCAAGCTTATCTTTTAAATAAACAGTAGAGTTATTGAGTGGGGTTACTGAGGTATTATCATAAATCAGGTTACCACTAAGAGTGAAAAATAAATCACAGCCGGCACCAGGTGTTGCCCATATAGTATCTCCAGCACTGTTTACGCCTGCAAATTCAGTTGAGGCTGTCCAGTTAAGTGGATCGTTATTGTCAAGGGCCGGATCACAAAATGTCAGTGATGGGCCATCTCCATCAGGCTCTGTGGGCCATGGTGCATTATCATCATAATGAACAAAATCAACTACAAGGCCAACATCATTAACAAGTTCAATAGGTTCACCACCATTACTCAATCCACCGGAGGTCCATTGAAATGCAGTAATACCAAATGTATTCAGGCATGCTATTGAGTCAACAGAAATTACTATGTAATCTCCGGGATTCAAATCAACAGAAGGGAAAATAAAATCTACTCCAAGTGTAAATGCATAGCCCAGAAGGTTAACAACCGAAGCTCCATTATTATAAAGCTCAATAAATTCAAGGGAATCAGTGAAAGTTTCCGGTGGATTATACATTATTTCTGTTATCACGATATCAGCAACGATTGAGTCAATAACTGTAATGTAATCCGTTTTTATGAGTGTATCAGAATCATTTGCGTTTGTGACAATTAGCGTAACATCATATGTTCCGATGCTCAAATACTGAATAGCTGTGGGGTTCTGTAATGTAGAATTCATTGGAACACCTCCATCAAATATCCATTCCCAGTTTGCAGGGCCTCCTGATGATAGATCAGTAAGAGCGATGGTTGAGCCAAGAGGGATTATAAAATTGTTAGCTAAGAAATCTGCAACTAATGGTGGAGGTGCAAAACAGCCTGCTTTAGGCGTTGCCCATATTGTATCTCCACTACTTAAAACTCCGGCTAATTCAACAGATGCAGACCAGTTTGCAGGATTGTTATTATCTAAAGCCGGATCACAAAAAGTAAGCGATGGGCCACCACCATCAGGTGATATAGGCCATGGGGTCTGATCATCATAATCAACATAAGCTATCACATCACCAACGGTATTTGATATTTCAATTTCTTCTCCCGAGTTATTTAATCCGGATCCGTCAGCCCATTCATATGATCCGCTAATGCCAAAGAAATTATCAACACCACTTGCATTAATTGCCACTATAAGATATTCTCCGGCATTTATCATTGTGTTCGCAGGAAATTCAAATATTACACCTAGAGAAAAGTAATATCCGCCAATACTTGCAGTTGCGTTGCCATTATTATAAACTTCAATAAATTCAAGTGTATCATAACTTGGAACATTATACATTATCTCTGTGATAACAACATCTGCAATAGTGTTATTAAATAAAAATGTAAAATCCTGTGGTGTTGTCATAGCATTTCCAGAGAGATCCTCAACATTTACTATTGTTAGGGTTGATTGTGTCCCATTAGTAAGTGGGGTGGAAAGAGTAAGTATCACAGTATCGCCATCTACAGGGTGATAAACATTACTTATTGCTCCCAGGCCTGTATAATTTGCAGCATTGTTTGCAGTTGCATTCACACCTTCATTGAAAATAACTGTAACACTGTTTGGGCTTGTTGGATATGCTTGTAAAGCTACTGGTGGAACAGTATCCACAGTAACACAACCAATATGAGATCCCAGGTACGTCCAGGTATCAATAGGATATACTATCCATTCTGAATTTGCAGTTGTAGTACCTGCAGACTGATTCCAATCAGGATTGCCAGTGCATACAGATGATTTTCTGACCAGTG
>JAIOTT010000297.1 GCA_021106655.1 Bacteroidales bacterium | reverse complement strand
GAAATAGATACTGCCCTTACCCTTTTTAACTGGGGAGTTTCAACTATTGCAAATGGATTGCCAGCGATAGAATCTATTACTGTAGATGGAAATAATAACATCTACCTAGGCGGGAGAATGGAGGGGAGCATATTTAACAGCTTTGGTGATGAGACACTACCTGCTGCGGGAGGGGGTGATTTTATGATCGCCAAAGTTGCCGTAACAAATGATAGTTGTGGTTGCGCTTATGCCATACCGCATGCTCAACTGATAAGTTTTGTTAATAATGTGCTTACGGTAAGCGGCAACGTAAACAATAATGCAGACAGCCTTGTATGGTACTGGGGAGATGGTAGCAGCACTGTTTATACAACACCAAATACCAACATTATGCACACTTATCAAAACGCGGGTACTTATACAATTTACCTGCGTGCATGGAACATCTGCGGGCTAATGGAAGATTCATTGCAAAATCTTACTTCAGGTATCAACACTTTAAATAGGAATAGTTTTTCAATGACATATTACCCCAACCCGTTCACTCAAACACTCACAATAGAATTCAATAAAGTCATGAAAAACGGAGAGATTTATTTATTCGATCTGGTTGGGAAAGTGGTTTTGCATAAAGAGCTTACCGGTCAACAAACCACCCTTAATACATCAGCCATTGACAATGGTATTTATGTGATGAAGGTTGTATCAGGGGATGGGGATCTGTTTGTGGGGAAAGTTGTTAAAAATAATTAGTAATCTGGTAATTAATAATTAGAAATTGAAAATAAATTGGGACGCCATCCCCAAAGAATGAGGGGATGGCGTCCCTATGTCATTAAGTTAAAAACTGCTTACAGCAATCCAACAATATTTATTAATTTTGCTGCAATACCATTTTAATTAGATGTTCGTTTAGATCTCTGACAAAAACACAAAAATCTCACTTTGAAAAAAATATCCATACTCCTATTCATACTTTTCTATCTGCTTACAAGCTACAACCTTTTTGGCCAGGTAAGCCTGGGAGGACTACCCCCAAGCTTTAGCGAAAAGGATCTTCCTGATGAGGTGATGATCTATAAACTCCCTTCTCTTGATCTTCAACAAATAGCAAATGAAGATGCTGTTGATAATAAAAATGGTAATCCATATCGTTATGCGGTTGGATTAGATGTTGACCTGAAACTAGACAATTCCGGTACCTGGACAGAGTTAGGCAATGGCGACAGGATATGGAGATTGAAAATTGTTTCAACTGGAGCCTTGGCCGTTGGGATTTATTATCGCGTTTTTTACCTTCCTCCGGGAGCGGAATTGTTTTTATATAATGAAGCAAAAACTCAAATACTGGGAGCTTATACTTCAAATAATAACAAGGAGAATGGTGCTTTTGCAACTGAACTTATTGAAGGTGAAATACTATGTCTTGAATATTACGAACCTTTCGAATCTTACGGCAAAGGAGTGATAAACATTTCAGAAATTGCTCATGCTTACCGTTCCGTTAACTTCCTTTTTCATGGATCTGATAAGGATTTTGGAGATTCTGATTTTTGTGAAATTAATATCAACTGTCCGGAAGGGAATAACTGGCTGGATGAGAAAAGAGGAGTAGCTCGTATAAGTGTAAAAATGAATAATAATTCTTTCTGGTGTACGGGATCTTTGCTTAATAATGTACGACAGGATTTTACACCATATTTCCTAACTGCCGATCACTGTGGAGCTTATGCAACTGTAATTGATTTTACTCAGTGGATATTTTATTTTAGCTATGAGGGGCCTTCGTGTGATGATCCTGTGAATGAACCAGTCCATCACTCAGTTTCAGGTTGTAAGAAAAGAGCAAATGGTGGAAGTTCCGGGACAACAGGCTCTGACTTCCTTTTGTTAGAGCTTCTTGAAGATATTCCTGATTGGTATAATGTTCATTTTAATGGATGGAACAATAGCCTCACAGCTAGTGATGAAGGAGTCACTATTCACCATCCGAATGGCGACATAAAAAAAATATCCACATATACGCAAACACTCACTTCTTCAAATTGGAATGGAAGTTCTTATCAATCTCACTGGAAAGTTTATTGGGCAACGACCACAACCGGACATGGTGTTACTGAAGGTGGATCTTCAGGCTCTCCGATTTTTAATAAAAATGGTGAAATAGTAGGGAGTTTAACAGGAGGTGCTGCCGCATGTGTTGATGGAGGAGCAGGACCGGGAACAGGTCCTGATGAACCGGATTACTACGGAAAATTTTCATATCACTGGAAATCTAATGGAGCTGATCCTGATGAACGCCTTAAGGATTGGCTGGATCCTGACGATACCCAGGTAATCAGTTTAAAAGGAATAAATATTTATCCAACCCCGGATTTTGAGGCAAGTAGTACTACAATTGAAGTTGGTAATTCAGTTAGTTTTATGAATACTTCAACCGGAATACCACCTGATAAGAATAATACATGGTTTTGGGAATTCGAGGGAGGAAACCCTCAAAACTCAACAGACGAGAATCCTCAAAACATTAAATATGACAGTCCGGGTGCATTCGATGTTAAACTTGAGGTTACACTGCCAGATACTACAATATCAATAACTAAAACAGATTATTTGCATGTGATCGGAGATGTCATTGTATTTCCAAACCCATCAAGGGATCTTGTTTATATTGACATGATGGGTAATAACGTTGCCGAAATAGAAATAAGAGTCTATAATGCTCTTGGTAAAGAAGTCAGATATTATGAAATAAAATCAAATGTTCCTGATATTATTGATCTTGGCAGCTTTATAGGACTCTCTTCAGGTATTTATTATATTTCAGTGATAACGCCTGATTTTACTAAAAACCTGAAGCTTTCATTGAATAAATAATTTTCTATTGTGTTGGGATTTTTGAAAATAGTTGAGAAATGGAACACGGATAACACGAATGCAACTAATTTTCACGGATGGTGCAAATCAGTGTTGATCCGTAATATCCGTGTCATCAGTGTTCTATTAAAATACGAAAACTAGTAAATCAATGAGTAAAAAACAGATAAATAAAGTTAGTAGGTTACTGCTATTGCTTGTATTTTCTATTAATTTTAATTTTCCGGTTCTGAATGCCCAGGATAATGAAGAAGTGATTAACCGATGTGCTACAATGGAATACCTGGAGTTACGTTTGATGGAAAATCCAGAGCTCGAAAATAAGATGATGGCCATTGAGAAGTATACACAAAAGTGGATCAGGGATAATGCCTTTTTGACTTCAAAAAATAAAGAGATCATAACTATTCCTGTAGTAGTTCATATTGTTTATAACACTTCGGCGCAAAATATTTCTGATGCTCAGGTTCATTCTCAGATCGAAGTTTTAAATCAGGACTATAGACGATTAAATTCTGACGCTGCCAATACTCCTTCCTTTTTTCAGCCGGTTGCCGCTGATTGCCAGATTGAGTTTTGTTTAGCCAAACGTACTCCAGAGGATTCTGCCACATCTGGGATAATCAGAAGAAATACAAATGTTGGATCCTTTACTCTTGATAATAAAGTCAAGTTTGATAGTCTTGGTGGAAGTGATGCGTGGGATAGAGATAAATATCTTAATCTTTGGGTTTGTAAACTTGCAGGCGGATATCTCGGTTATGCAAGCTTTCCGGGAGGTAGCCCTGAAGTTGACGGCGTTGTTACACGGTATCAGAGTTTTGGAAAATATGGCTCGGCACAGCCTCCTTACCATATGGGAAGAACCTGCACTCATGAAGTTGGCCATTGGCTTAATCTGCTCCACCCCTGGGGTAATTGGGGAGGATGCTCTGACGATGATTATGTGAGCGATACTCCTAATCAAGAGGGTCCAAACTACTATTGCCCTGTTTATCCACAACCATCATGCTCCGATACAAGTGATATGTTTATGAATTATATGGATTATACTAATGATAGTTGTATGAACACTTTTACAAAGGGTCAGAAATTAAGAATGAAGGCGATTATTGATAGTGTGAGGGCTCCATTAAAAACATCTAATGGTTGCCAGCCTGTAATTGGAATTGCTGAGAACACTTTTATTCCGGATATTCAAATATTTCCCAATCCTTCTAATGGCTATGTGAATGTTATATCTTCACATACTTATACACAGGATCTTGAATTTATTGTGTATGACTTACTTGGAAATATTATCATGGAAAGTAGCGTTGCAGGGAGCACAGGAATTAACATTAAGATTGATCTCACTGCTGAGCCTTCAGGTGTCTATTTCCTGAAAATAACAGGTATGGGACAAAGCAGGGTAGAAAAGATCTTTATTTTAGGGACGAAATAATAGAATGATAAATAATATTGATAAAATAAACTTATCTCAGGAACTCAGAACTGTTTTTGGGAAAGTGGCGTCAGATCAAAGAATATCTGCCGATGAAGGTCTTATTCTCTTCAAAGAAGCTGACCTCGGATTATTGGGTACGCTTGCAAATCATGTCAGCAGAAAAAAGAACGGAAAGCAGGTATGTTTCATAAGGAATTTCCATATTGAACCTACAAATATCTGCATATATAACTGCGAATTTTGTTCATACTCTCAAAGGGTAAGCGACATAGCCTGGGATTTCTCTCCTGCTGAAATACTCACTAAAGTTTCTGAAGCTGACTCTAATGTCAGGGAAGTGCACATAACCGGTGGTGTACATCCCCATCATGATATTCATTATTATGGAAAGATGATACAGGATATAAAAAAGCTTAGGCCGCAAATACATGTCAAAGCTTTTTCTGCGATTGAAATTGATTATATGATAAAAAAGGCGGAGCTAAGTTTTATGGAGGGATTGGAAATCCTGAAGCAGTATGGCCTTGATTCGATACCGGGTGGTGGAGCTGAAATTTTTGATGAGGAAATACGGGCAAAAATATGTAATGATAAAACTTCAACTGCCAACTGGTTAGAGATACATGAAACAGCTCATAATCTTGGAATACTTTCTAATGCAACAATGCTTTATGGTCACTTGGAAAGTTATCATCATCGTATCGATCATATGCTGAGATTAAGAGATCTACAGGACAGGACTGCGAAGTTTAGTTCTTTTATTCCACTCAAGTTCAAGAATAAAAATAACTCTATGTCGTATCTTCCGGAAGTATCAAGCATAGAGGATCTGAAGAATTACGCTGTTTCCCGCATTTTTCTGGATAATTTTACTCACATTAAAGCTTACTGGCCCATGGTTGGTAAAGAGATCACTCAACTCTCACTCTCTTTTGGGGTTGATGACATAGATGGTACTATTGAAAATTCAACGAAAATATATTCATTGGCAGGAGCGGAGGATCAGAACCCAAGTATGACTGCCGGTGAATTTATACAAATGGTAAGACAAGTGAACCTTATCCCTGTCGAGAGAGATTCAAAGTATAATATTATCAAAGTCTATGATAATTGATCAATCTGCTTGTGTATCATGGAAAGTAGTATATTTTTCCCATTTCTCAACAAGTTCCTTCATGTCATCTGGCATTTCTGTTTCAAAATGCAGATGTTTTTTTGTTGTAGGATGAATAAAGCCTAATGATCTGGCATGTAAAGCCTGGCGCGGAAGAACCTTAAAGCAGTTTTGAACAAACTGCTTGTATTTTGTGAAAGTTGTCCCTTTTATTATAGCATTCCCACCATATTTCCCATCATTAAAAAGAGGATGGCCTTTGTAAGTAAAATGTGCCCTGATCTGGTGGGTCCTACCGGTTTCGAGCCTGCATTCGATCATTGTAATATACCCAAAGCGTTTTAAAACTTTGTAGTGTGTTATCGCATGTTTGCCATATTCTCCATTCGGAAATACTGTCATTACAGTTCTGTTTTTCAGGCTTCGCCCAATATGGCCTTCTATTGTACCTTCATCTTCATTAAAGTCTCCCCAGACTATTGCTATGTAAGTTCTTTCAATGGAATGGTCAAAAAACTGTTTGGCAATCTTTGTCTGAGCAACTTCATTTTTTGCAACAAGTAAAATTCCGGAAGTGTCTTTATCTATTCGGTGAACAAGGGCTGGTATACCTTTTTCACCTTTGGTTTTAGTATTTTGAAAATAATAAGTAAGGGCATTTACTAAAGTCCCCTGGAAATTTCCATATGCCGGGTGGACAACCATTCCAGCTTCCTTATTAATCACAATGAGATCCTCATCCTCATATAAGATCTCAAGCGGAATATTTTCCGGAACAATCTCAGTCTCCCTCGGAGGATATGCCATAACAACACTTATCACATCAGAGGGTTTGACTTTATGGTTGGATTTTGCAGCTTTATTGTTGACAAGGATATTACCTGATTTTGCAGCATTCTGGATTTTATTACGGGATGAATTCTCAATGCGGTTCAAAACAAACATGTCAAGACGGATCGGTCCCTGATTCTTGTCAGCTACAAATCGATAATGTTCGTATAACTCGGAACCTTCTTCTATAATTTCATCTTTTTGATTCATTGATATAGTGGGTTGGGGTAATTTTATAATAATCCGGACTTTATGGACAGACTCTAATTGGTTCCTGTATCCTCAGCCTTGACAAAACTAAAGTGCGATCACCAGTTTATTCTTAAATACCTGTTTGTTGATGTTATTTGTTACTTCAATGATATACATCCCTTTTCTTAATGCATATATGTCCGTCTCTTTTTTATAAACATTTTCATAAACGAGGCTCCCGAATATTGTATAGATACGTGTAGTGAAATCATTATCACTATAGTTTACGGTGTATTTGAAAGGTATCTCAACATTGATCATACCTGCTACCGCAGGATTAGGATAGATATCCAGTTGATCTGATTCAGTATTTTTTTCTTGTTTTTTATCAGGGTTGATATCTGCTCCCAGAGCTGGCCTTATCATTAAAGCGCCGTTATATGCTGAGTTTTCCCAAATACCGGATGTATTAAAAAATGTATTTTTAGCGGCATCATGGCGCATATCGTAACCAATGTTAAGGTTGTCATCTGTTTTTTGTTTCATACCCACATAAAAAACTAATCCTGGGAATTCGCCATCGTCAATAATAATCATTTCATCAAGATAATATGTATGGAATTTATTCAGGCTATCACCAAATTCAGGCCTTACCAAAGGGTTGCTGAGATATTTAACATTGCCTGGAATTCCATTATTGTCGTTCCATACCATCATTTCAAAGTATTGCTGATTTGCGGCAGTAAGAGTACGATTAAAATATATTTGAATTGCCCGAAGAGTATCCATTTCATTAAGTTGAAACCTATATGCGAGTTGTGAACCCGCAGGAGTTAATCCGTATCCGGCTTCTGCACTTCCATCATCATAAGCATAGTAATTATAGAACTTTTGAATATGACTGATAGTGTCGTTCGATCTAATCCAGTTAAGAGAAGATTCAATAATAATATGCTCTATTTTGAATATAGCACTGTCGCCGCTATTTATAGGAATAGTGAAATCAAAAGGAGGGCATGCATTCGGGCATCCTTGCTCACCACAGGGTTTATAACCATATGTAAAAAACGGGTTAATATTACAGGAACTTCCTGCAGCTCCTGGATACAAGAAGATTGAACTCCCTGATTCATCGAACACCTCATATTTATATGCATATTGATGAGCCGCAATATCAAGGTTGGCCTGCAAAATATAAAAGGTATCTCTCATTTCTTCCTGTGGATTACTTTTAAATTGCCGGTAAGGCATTTCTTCGTAATTCTTTAGTAGTGAAGGTGGTCTTTCAATGAAAGTAAAATCCTCATAAACAGTATCGCGTGGCGACCTGTTATGATCGAGATAGATATAATCAATATGCCATTGGTCCACATTACTTTGCCAGCTTGGAAGCTCATTTACTCCCAGACTTGCATAGTTCCTGAACCTGAATTGAAAATACTTATCAAAAAATACCGTATCATCTATTTGTACAATAACCTGTTTGAACCAGTAATCATTATTTCTTGCAAGGAAGGTATCAAGTCTCATGCCTTCTGAACTCCATGCCCACCTCCATCTGGTCTTCGGAACAAATATTGAATCACAGGGGAGCCATAAAAAATCGCTGGGGTATAGTGTGTCGTCGCCCAGATCTATGACATTATTAACAGCAACCCAAACATTATAACAATGAAGAAAAATAGTGTCTCCGGCTTTAAGATTATTTGAGTCGGTTTTTATAATTAAATCAACAGATGTATATACAGTATCTGTATATGAAAATACGGAATCACCTGTATAGTATAGAAATTCAAGTGTTAAAGAGTCGTTTTTTTCAGGAGCATTTCCATATCCTTTGGGTTGAAAAAAGAAACTTATGAAAATTGAATCCTGAACAGTAACTGCATGTGGAGTGCCACCAAAAATTGAATCCAGACGTATTGGTTTTGATGTGAGATGATCGGCAATGAATGGGTACTGACTTCCGTGTGCATAAACAGCCCCTGTATCGTTTAAAGCATCCATAGTAGCGACACCAATACTAATAGGAAATTTAGGGAAATCTGTATTTATATAAGCGTAGTTATCTATCCAGCGACTGGAATCAGGGAAAACACCACCTGTAGAAAAATCATCAATAAATGGAAGCTTGAGAGGAATATATTTCTGAGATTTGGAAGATTTCGTTGGTACTATTTTTGCATCCCTGACTTCAAGAGAAGGATTGAATTGCAAATTAGTAATAATTTCCTGACCAAAGGACAGTGAGTTTATTATGAGTATTAATAATATGCTAAAACAGAGTTTCTTCATTACAAAATAGTATCTATTTCAGTTTCCATGTATATAGTGTCATACAAAAGAGAGTCTATCATTAAACTATCAAGCTGATATTCTTTAAGTAATTTTTCAAGGTTAAAATCTTCATCTGACCTGTACCATAAATCAATTGACTCACCAAGATTAAGGTATGAGTCAGGAGAAAATGCAGGCTTTTGTTTATACAAAACGGCATGACTTGTATCCACATCATCCTCAAATATTTCAATACCAACATTTAGTGAAGCTTTGGTAATTATCCTGTTAACTTCAGATGGCTTTTTACCTAAAAGAATAGGAACAGGAATCTTTTTTTTGCTTAATCCATGGCCAAGAATAAGGGTAATACCAGATCCTTTTTCAATCATTGTTTCCGCTTCAATTATCTCTCCTTCAAATTTTTGTTTTAATACTGCATTTTGAGCAATATCCGGAACATATTCAAGTGAATCTACCTGAAGTCCATAAGTTTCAAGCATCGCGATAGCTTGTCGAAGAGTAAGGTCGTGCAAGTCAGGCATGCTGACCTGCTCCGGTAATTTAGCGATAACAGTAAGGTAGATTTTTCTGTTTTCCTTAACTTTTGAACCTGCTAGTGGGTCCTGAACAATTACTGTACCCTTTTCTTTAGTAACGTCATAAACAGAATCGATTATAAAAAACCTGAGCCCGTCTATGCTATCATTTGTCTCTAACTCTTCAATTGTCATTCCTGAGTAATCATCAACTATAATGAAATCACCATGATGAGTAAATACATTAAGAAACTTAAATGTAATGAAAATAATCACAACAGTTAAAGCTATCGCAAAAAGAAGGTTCTTTATTACTTTTTTGTTTATCAGCAAACGAAAAAAATTCATATTTTCACACTAAAGCCTTCTACAATATAATATATGCTTGCAGAAAGCATTATAACATTTAAAAAAAAATATTATTGCATATGTTGCTGCAAAGATAAAAATATTATCTTTTTTAAAGCAATTAGTGAAATTGTACTTATTTTTGTTTTAAATCCCAATACTAAAATAGCATGCATGAAGCCTAAAATAGCAATAGCTGCAGGAGGAAATTCTGGTGAATATGAGATATCTATCAATAGTGCCGGTGTTATCTATGAGAATATTGATCAAAGTAAATATGATGCATATATAATCCATATTAAAAGTCAGGATTGGACTTATCAGGATTCAAAGGGTGAGGTTATTGAAGTTGATAAGAATGACTTCAGTATTGTTGTGAAGGGAGAGAAGATAACTTTCGATTGTGTTTTTATTGCAATTCATGGTACCCCGGGTGAAGATGGTAAACTACAGGGCTATTTTGATTTATTGGGAATTCCTTATACTTCATGCGATCTTACAACATCTGCATTGACCTTTAATAAAAGTTATTGTAATAGGGTGGTAAGTTCATTTGGCGTAAATACTCCCAAGTCAGTACATTTATTTAGAAATAATGAGATTAAAGTTAAAGAGATCATTGAAAAGTTTTCTTTACCATGCTTTGTTAAACCCAATAATGGAGGATCAAGTGTCGGTATGTCTAAAGTAGTGGAAGAGGAAGAATTGTTAAAAGCTGTTCAAATTGCATTTCAAGAGGATGATCAGGTTTTAATTGAAGAGTACATTGAGGGCACTGAACTGACATGCGGGATTATCCAATCAAAAGGAGACCGTATTATTTTTCCAGTTACAGAGATAGTTAGCTCTAAAGAATTTTTCGATTTTGAGGCCAAATATACAGAAGGAATGGCTGATGAGATTGTCCCGGCAAGGATATCTGACGAAATTTCAGATGAATGTAAGAGAGTTTCGGCAATGCTATACAACAAACTTAACTGTAGTGGCCTGGTTAGGTTTGACTATATATTTAAAAGTGGGAAATTCTACTTCCTGGAAGTAAATACAGTCCCGGGTTTATCAGAAGGAAGCATAGTTCCTAAAATGGCAGCAGCGATGGGAATGTCGCTAGAAAAACTTTACGATATGATGATAATTGATGCCTTAAAAGAATTAACTGATTAATTCATAAGCTTTGTGGTACTTTGTGCAATCCTTTGTGGTTAATCTTTTTTTACCACTAAGTAACTCAAAGTACATCACGAAGTAACACAAATAAAACTATAATATTATCACAATTTATGAATTATTCACCTTAAATCAAATCTTTAAGGTGATTTAGTAACTTTCTTGTAGCAATTCCTCTGTGGCTTATCCTGTTTTTAACATTGATCTCCATTTCCGCAAAGGAAATCTCAAAACCATCTGCCTGAAATATTGGATCATATCCAAACCCTTCTGTTCCTTTCTTATCGTTTAACATTTTCCCTGAAACACTGCCTTCAAACTGTGTTTCTTTACCATCAATGATTAGAGAAATAACGGTTCTGAATTTGGCATTCCTGTTTTTTATTCCATCAAGTTCTTTAAGGGCTTTATTCATATTATCTTCAAAGCTGCAATTTTCTCCGGCATACCTGGCTGAATAAACGCCTGGTCTGCCATCAAGGGTTTCAATTTCAAGTCCTGTGTCATCGGCAAAACAATTATATCCATATTTATTGAAAACGTAAAATGCTTTTTCCGAAGCATTAGCTTCCAATGTATTGCCGGTTTCAGGGATCTCCTCAAAGCAGGAAATGTCCTTCAGGCTAAGAATTTTTATAGTCCCTGAAAATTCCGATTCAACAAGATTGCGTATCTCTGATAGTTTATGCTTATTGTTTGTTGCAAATACTAATTGCTTCATATTTTCAAATTAGAATAGTAATCAGTAACAAGATTTTTAATTGAAAGATAAGTGCTTTTAAGAGCTTTATCAAGATTTGATTTTTTAAACCATTTTACATTCGTAATATCTTCCTGATATTGAGGGGTCAATTCCTGATTGCCTGAAGCATACATCTCAAACCAATGAGTCTTTTTTAATATTCTTTCCCCTTTTTCAATGTATGTATGATATGTTGGATCTAATGTGCTTAAGATTTTTATTTCTTTTAATCCGGTCTCTTCCTTTACCTCTCTGATTGCCGCATCTTTAATTTTTTCCCGATCTTCAAGTTTCCCTTTTGGTAGATCCCACCTGCCAAACCTGTAGATGAACAGAATGTCTCCTGATTTGTTCCTAACAATACCACCGGCTGCTTCTATTAGTTTGTATAATGAAAAGAAATCTTTTTCCAGAGCATTAATATCGTTACTGCGGAAAATAATTACATCTTCTTTAGTTTTTCCTTTTTCAATTTTCTCAATCTCAGAGCTTAGGCTGACTATGTCCTCATGCCGAATTGTTTTTTTATTTACATCCCGGGAAATTTTATTTAAAAAATTCGTTATTAGAACATATTTGTTGTTAATAAAAACTTTATACATTTGCCGCATGGAATTAAGAAAAGAAAGTGAATTATTATTAGCTGAAAATTTATTACAAATTAAAGCAATAAAATTAGAAGTTACTAATCCATTTACATGGGCTTCCGGAATAAAATCACCAATTTATTGTGATAACAGGCTAACTCTTTCATATCCAAAACTGCGAACCTATATCAGGCAGCAGTTGGTTGAAATGATAAATGATAAGTATGGTTCTGTTGATGTTATTGCCGGAGTGGCTACTGGAGCAATAGCTCAGGGAGCGCTTGTGGCTCAGGACTTAGGATTACCTTTTGTATATATCAGATCCGCAGAGAAAAAGCATGGCCTCACTAACAAAATTGAAGGTAGAGTTGAATCAGGACAGTCAGTAGTAGTAGTTGAAGATCTCATTTCTACTGGCGGAAGTAGCTTAAATGCAGTTAGTGCTTTGAGAGATGCCGGATGTAATGTTAAAGGTATGGTTGCAATATTTACCTACAACTTAAAAGTTGCAGAAGATAATTTTAAAAAGGCAAAATGCGATCTTTCTACTCTTACAAATTATAATATCTTAGTAGAAAAAGCAATTGAACAGAAATATATTAAAGACACAGATATTGAAACCCTGATTAAGTGGCGCGAAAACCCACAGAAATGGGGAAAGTAATTTGAAAATTTGAAAATGAGATAATTTGAAAATTAAATCATTCTAACTCGATGACAATAAATAGCGAACCCGGTATTGTAAATGCTTCAGATGTTGATGTTTTTTCTTTCCTGACAGATTTTAATAATTTTCAGAAATTAATTCCGGAGCAAATAATTAACTGGCAGTCGAATGAGAACTCATGTTCCTTTACTATCAAAGGAATGGCAGATCTGAAAATGCAAATACAGGAAAAAACTCCTCATTCCAAAATACTCATTTCCTCAGAAGCAAATTTACCTCTGGCCTTTGATCTAAGTTGGGAAATTAATTTATTGGAAGGTGAAAAATCACAGGTGCAGTTGGTATTTGAAGGTAAAATTAATCCTATGATAAGTATGATGGTGAAGTCTCCTTTGCAAAACTTCATCAATGTGCTTGTTCAAAAGCTTAAAGAGCACTTTGCCTAAAGAAAACCAATTTCCTTAACATCACACTCTATCTCTTTAATTGACCTTGTACTTAAAACCAACCTTCCGTATTCAGAAACTCCGGTAATCATTGCTTCTATTAGCTGGCCTTTGTATTTGTAATTCTTCCATGAATTTAACTGATATAATGCTCCCAGATAATCATGGTTGATGCTTGAGGTTTCATTATTAATCAATTGATCATATCTTTTGTTAAAATTGAAACAAAGTTGCTCCAGAGCAACTTCCAGATCATATTCTTCGCCACTTAGCATTCTAAAAGAAACAGGATTTGGCGCATCACTGATGAAATTTCTTTGATTTATGTTAATGCCAATACCAATTACCGAATGTTCGAAGAGATTGCCGATTATACTGTTAACAATCAGTATGCCTGCAACTTTCTTTTTTTCGATATAAATATCATTTGGCCACTTTATATAAACTGCATCTTTGCTAAATATAGAATTAACGAAGTCTTTTATACCCAATGCAACACATTTACTGAGTTGAAATTGCTTTTCGGGGCTTAAGAAATTGGGATGAAGTATAATGCTGATAGTAAGGTTTTTCCCAGCTTCACTCTCCCATTTTGCTTTGCCCTGTCCTTTTCCTGTAGTTTGTTCATTGGCAACAATGATAGTTCCTTCAGGAGCTTTGTTGTTCTTAATTAATTCATGAGCATATGAATTAGTTGAATTTACAGTGTCCAGCCTGATAATATTTTCCGAATTAAATAATTCTGACATGTTGCTTTAGTGATTTTCAAGTGTCGAAATTAATAATTTTTTAATTCCGAAATTTACTTACTTTTGCAGTTGAATATAAACTAAATACATGGCGAAGAATTATAAGAAAAATTCTACGAAGGACTTAATCAACGCAATAGTTTTTGGAATACATGAAAAAAAAGGTTTGGATGTTGATGTGCTTAACTTTAAGTCTATTCCCAATTCAGTAAGCGATTATTTTATTATTTGTCATGGTGCTACTAAAATCCAGGTTGAAGCAATTGCTGATTCAGTAGAAATGGAGGTTAAAACAAAGACCGGCTTAAATACCTGGCACAAAGAAGGCAAGGAAAATGCAGAATGGATCTTACTCGACTATGTTGATGTAGTTGTGCATGTTTTTCTCGATACCGCCAGATCGTTTTATCACCTTGAAAGCCTATGGGGAGATGCAGAGATCAAAAGAATAGATTCTTCGCCTGAATAAATAAATGAATTTTCTTTAGAGATTATATATACAATGACAGAAAATAAACCCAATGAGGGAAATAAAGGTAAAACTAAAAAGAATAAATTCAATATATATTGGATATATGGTGCTTTGGCTGTTGTTTTCATTGTGATGCAATATATCAATTTTGGCACAGAAGCAATAGAGATAAGTTGGGCAAAGCTCGAACAAATGATTCAGGGAAAAGATATCCGGAAGATAGTTGTTGTTAATAACAAATTTGCAGAAGTATTTGTTAAGACTGATAGAATTGATGTTGATACCGCTTATCAGGACTTAAGAGATAAGGGTTATAGTTCTTCCTCCGGGAAAGCATACTATATTTATAAATTTGCAACTATTGATATATTCTGGGAAAATTTAAAGGAAGCTCAGAGCAGAATAGTAGAAAGAGAAAGTGTAGGCAGGTCACTAGTGGAGAAAGACAATATCAGAAGGGAGTATAATATAACCATAAGTTCTGAGGAGAGAAGAGATTGGGGAGGTGATATTCTAGGGTGGATCCTGCCAATAGCTGTTTTGCTTGGAATATGGTTTCTGGTTATGAGGATGATGAGCCGTGGAGCAGGTGGCGGGCAAATATTTAATATTGGAAAATCAAAAGCTCAGCTATTTGATAAAAGTACTAGTGTTGCCATAAACTTTAATGATGTTGCAGGGCTTGAAGAAGCTAAGGTGGAGGTAATGGAAATAGTGGATTTTCTGACCAATCCTAAAAAGTATACTCAATTAGGTGGGAAAATTCCTAAAGGTGCTCTCTTAGTTGGACCACCGGGTACAGGAAAGACGTTACTCGCAAAGGCTGTTGCTGGAGAAGCTAAAGTCCCGTTCTTCTCAATATCAGGTTCCGACTTTGTCGAAATGTTTGTTGGTGTTGGTGCATCAAGAGTACGAGACCTCTTTAAACAAGCAAAAGAAAAGGCTCCTTGTATCATATTCATCGATGAGATTGATGCTATTGGAAGGGCAAGAGGTAAGAATCCTATGACAGGGGCTAATGATGAACGTGAAAATACTCTTAACCAGTTACTAACCGAAATGGATGGCTTTGCTTCAAACGCCGGAGTGATAATCCTTGCGGCCACAAACAGAGCTGATATTCTAGACCGTGCATTGCTGAGAGCAGGAAGATTTGATAGACAAATACATGTCGAATTACCTGATCTTAATGAAAGAAGAGCTATTTTTATTGTTCACATGAAGCCTTTGAAAATAGCTGATGCAGTAAGTGTTGATTTCCTGGCGAGACAAACACCCGGTTTCTCCGGAGCTGATATTGCTAATGTGTGCAACGAGTCTGCTCTTATTGCTGCAAGAAATGAACACTCTGTTGTCGAAAAACAGGATTTTTTGGATGCAATCGACAGAATAATTGGTGGACTGGAAAAAAGAAGTAAAATAATTTCTTCTAAAGAGAAGAAAGTTATAGCTTTTCATGAAGCAGGACATGCTGCAATTAGCTGGCTTCTTGAACATGCACATCCCCTCGTAAAGGTTACAATAGTTCCAAGAGGAAAAGCGCTTGGTGCTGCCTGGTACTTGCCTGAAGAACGCCAAATAACTACATTTGAACAAATGTTCGATGAAATGACCGCTGCATTAGGTGGCAGAGCTTCTGAGGAAGTTAATTTCGGTCAGGTCTCTACCGGTGCATTAAATGACCTTGAAAAAGTCACTAAACAAGCTTTTAATATGGTTGTATTCTTTGGCCTTAACAAAAAACTTGGTAATATCAGCTATTATGATTCTACTGGCCAGCAGGAATACTCTTTTACTAAACCATATAGCGAAAAAACAGCTGAAACAATTGATAAGGAAATAAGTAAACTTGTGGAAGAGGCTTATCAACGGGCGAAAACAATTTTAATGAAAAATAAAGAATCTCTTTCAAAATTAGCAAAGGTACTGCTTGAAAAAGAAGTTATATTCCGCGAAGATCTGGAAAAGGTATTTGGCAAAAGGCCATGGAAAGAAGAAATACACGGAGAAGAAGACAAAAAGCCTGTAAAACAAGTATCCGAAAAGGAAGTAAAAACTGAACAATCAGATACTGCTGAAAATGCTGATAAAAAAGAAAATTCCGGGACTAACTCCCAGGATAATCCCTGATAAGAAATTTATTACCATAAGCATATGGAAGAAAGTACATCGAGAGAAAAAGTTCTAAAAAAGATTAGAAATGCTATTATTTATAAGAGTGATAATCCTTTTT
>JAIOTT010000236.1 GCA_021106655.1 Bacteroidales bacterium | reverse complement strand
GATGGACAATGGGAATGTCTGGACCATCGCAGAGACGTTGATTATTTAAATAAACTATGGAATGAAAATAAGGCCTTCTGGAAAACCTGGTAATGACTATGTTTAATAATATATATAAAAATAAGAAAGTATTGGTAACAGGCGATACGGGATTCAAGGGATCATGGCTTTCTATTTGGCTGAAAATACTGGGTGCCGACCTTGTTGGTGTTGCATTACCGCCTAAAACACCTAAGGATAATTATATTATCTGTGGCTTAGCAGATAAAATTTATCATATGGATCAGGATATTCGGGATTACGAAAAAATATTAGGAATTTTCGAAAAGCATAAGCCTGAAATTGTATTTCATCTAGCAGCTCAGCCACTTGTTTTGGAAAGCTATCAAAAACCCCGAGAAACCTATAGTACAAATCTAATGGGGACAGTTAATATTCTTGAGGCTATCAGGCACACTAATTCTGTAAAGGCAGGTATCATAGTAACATCTGATAAATGCTACAAAAACCAGGAGAGTTTGAAGGCTTATAACGAAAATGATACACTTGGAGGAAAAGATCCATACAGTGCATCAAAGGCCATTTGCGAAATAGCGGTAAGCTCCTATATCGAATCTTTCTTCAATGAAAAAGCTACTGCTAATATTGCAACCGCAAGAGCTGGTAATGTTATAGGCGGAGGTGATTGGGCAGAAAACAGAATTATTCCGGACTGCATTAAAGCCCTTGAGAAAAATGAAGCAATTGTTATTCGAAACGCAATGGCAATTCGTCCCTGGCAACATGTTCTTGAATCGCTAAGTGGATACCTAAAACTTGGTGAATTACTTTACACCTATAATAAAGAATTTGTGGGAGCATGGAACTTTGGGCCACACTTGAATAGTACAGTGACCGTTATGGAATTGGTAGATGAGTTTGTAAAACAGTGGGGGAATGGAAGCATATCCTACAATTCCAATAACAAAGGTAAAGTAGAAACCAGCTTATTGCAGCTTGATATTTCCAAAGCCATTAATAAATTAAATTGGAAACCAAAGTTAAACTTTGAAGAAACAATAAAATACACAATTGAAGAATATAAAATAGATCAAATGACACAAGAAGAAATATACAAACAAAGAATCGAACACATTAAAAAGTATATGGGCAAATAGATGAAATTCACAGAAACAAAATTAAAAGGTTCTTACATTATAGAATTGGAATTACAAAGTGATGAGCGCGGATTCTTTGCAAGGGTATTTTGCAAAAATGAATTTGAAGATATTGGACTGGCAAACAATATTGTTCAAATAAATGATTCATATAATAAGTGCGAAGGTACGCTTAGGGGAATGCACTATCAGTCACCTCCAAAAGCTGAAGATAAAATTGTTCGGTGTATCGCTGGATCTATCTATGATGTGATAATTGATATTCGAAAAAATTCCAAAACATTTGGACAATGGTTTGGTGTAGAATTATCAGCAGAGAATAGAAAAATGATATTTGTTCCAAAAGGATTCGCGCATGGATTCCTGACAATGAAGGATAATACAGAAGTTTTGTATTACCCCACGGAATATTATAGCCCTGAGTATGAAGGTGGAATTAGATATAATGACCCGAAGATTGGTATTCAATGGCCACATTCTATCATAAGGATATCAAAACGAGATGAGAGATATGAATTAATCTCTGATAATTTTGAAGGCATAATAATATGAGGTGTAGATTTTGCAATACTGAGCTAAAGTTTAAATTTCTTGACTTGAATAGTGCACCACCATCAAATTCATTTTTAACTAAAGAGCAACTTGATAAACCCGAAGCTTTTTATCCGCTTAAGATCTTTGTATGTGAAAAATGCTTCCTGGTTCAGCTAAAAGAACACAAAAAATCACATGATATCTTTAGTGATAGTTATGCTTATTATTCTTTTTCTTCATCATGGTTAGAGTATTCCCGGCTTTATGTAAATATGATCACTGAAAAATTCAATTATAATCAAGATTCCCATATAATAGAAATAGCGTCAAACGATGGATATTTATTACAGTATTTTAAGAATAGAAACATCCCGGTTTTGGGAATTGAACCTGCTGCCAATGTTGCTGAAGCAGCCAAGAAAAAAGGAATTGACACGATAACTGAATTTTTCGGAAAAAAACTCGCTACTGAACTAGTTTCGAAAAACAAAAAGGCGAATCTAATTATTGGGAATAATGTATTTGCTTATGTCCCTGATGTAAATGATTTCGTTTCCGGGATTAAAATAGCTTTAAAAGGCAATGGTGTGGTTACTCTTGAGTTTCCACATTTAATGCAGCTTATTGAGCAAAATCAATTTGATACAATTTACCATGAACATTATTCATATTTTTCCTTTTATACAAGCTGTAAAATATTCGAACAACATGCTCTTGAAATTTTTGATTTAGAACAGATCCATACACATGGCGGCTCACTTAGAATTTACGGAAAGCATAAAGAAGATAAATCGAAAAATATTTCCAATAATGTAATTTTTTTATTACAGGAAGAAAAAGATAAAGGTTTGCAATCAATTGGTTATTACAGAGGCTTCGAACAAAAGGTAGGTAAAGTAAAAACAGATTTATTGGATTTTCTATTACAACAAAAGAAACAAAAAAAGAAAGTTGCAGCTTATGGTGCTGCTGCAAAAGGAAATACATTACTAAACTATTGCGGAATTAAAAATGATTTGATTGATTTTGTTGTTGATGCTTCCCCACATAAACAAGGTAAATATTTACGAGGAAGTCATATTCCAATAGTAGATGAAAAAATTCTCAAAAAGGAAAAACCTGATTACATTCTTATACTTCCCTGGAATTTAAAAGACGAAATCATGCTGCAGTTAAAATATGTAACAAACTGGAATGCTAAATTCGTATTGCCTATACCAACACTGCAAATTATTTAATGAAAATACTGGTCACCGGAGCATCCGGGTTTTTAGGAAATTATGTAGTCAAAGAATTATTAAAACATGATTTCAATGTGGTTGCAACCGCTATAGAAAAAGCAAAAAATTTAAAATTTAGTTGGTTAAAAAAAGTAGAATATATTCAAGCGGATACAAATACTCCTGTTAAAAATTGGCATCGATATTTCCATGAACCTGATATAATTATTCATCTGGCATGGCAAGGATTACCCAATTATAAAGAAATGTTCCATATGGAACGAAATCTTCCCATTAATTACCTCTTTTTAAAGAATTTACTTGATAATGGACTAAAAAAAATTGTAGGTATTGGAACTTGCCTGGAATATGGAATGCAATCCGGTGCCTTAAAGGAAGATCTGGATACTATGCCTGATAATCCATATGCACAGGCAAAAGATGATCTGCGAAAAAAAATTGATAGCTTAAGGTATGAAATGGGTTTCTCTTTTACCTGGATTCGCCTCTTTTATATTTATGGTAAATGACAAAGCTCAAATTCAATTTTATCCCAATTAGATGAAGCATTAAAAAGGAAAGAGAAAAAGTTCAATATGTCTGGCGGAGAACAACTAAGGGACTATCTGCCTGTTGAAAAAGTAGCTGAGAATATTATAAAAATTTCAATGCAAGATAAGATTGATGGAATTATAAATTGTTGCTCAGGTAAACCCATTTCAATAAGAAACTTTGTAGAAAATTATCTTGAAAAAGCCAATCAAAATATAGAATTAAACTTGGGCTACCACCCATATCCTGATTGGGAGCCAATGGCTTTTTGGGGCGATACGTCAAGATTAAATAAAATCTTGAATTCGAAATAACATCAATTCAAAATTGAAAAAACAACTGCTTATACACTATTACGATCACCATAAATTTGTAATAAAATGGAACTTAAGGAACTAGCATCAAAGTATGATACGGATAAACAAATATCCGGAGGTTACCTCGATAACTATTCAAAATATTTCTCTCCTTTAAAGAACAAGGAAATATGCTTACTTGAACTGGGGGTATTTAAAGGAGGTTCCTTAAAGCTTTGGAAAGAATATTTTAAACAAGGGAAAATTATTGGTCTCGATTTCAAACTACAGGATAATCTTAATGAAGACCGCATTATTACTTATGAAGGGAAACAACAAGACACTAATCTGCTTGATAAAATATCAAACATTAATTCTCCCAATGGATTTGATATCATAATTGATGATTGTTCGCACTTTGGTGATCTGACAAAAATCTCGTTCTGGCACTTATTTAATAATCATTTAAAAAGTGGCGGAATATATGTTATTGAAGACTGGGGAACAGGCTATTGGGATATGTGGCCGGATGGAAAGTGCTATGATGAAAATAAATTTAAAATAAGTAAACTCGAAAAAATTAAGAGCAGGTTGTTTAAAAACAAAGCTGATTGTAGAATAAAAAGTCATGACTATGGCTTGGTTGGTTTTGTTAAAGAGCTAATTGATGAAGTAGGAAGAGGTGATATTACTCATCCTAAAAGAGGTGTGGCCCCACCACAACCGTCAAAAATAAAAAGTATGGAAATATTTTTGGGTCAGGTATTTATTGTGAAAATTTGAATGAACGATTAAATAAATAAATTCGGCCGTAAATCTATGCCACAAGTTTCTGTAATAATACCAGTATACAATGTTGAAAAATATCTTAATGAGTGTTTGGATAGTGTAATAAACCAAACCCTAACAGATATTGAAATAATTTGTGTAAACGATGCATCACCTGATAATTCTTCTATAATTCTTGAGGAATATGCAAAGAAAGATCCTCGGATAAACATTATTACACATGAACGCAACCTGGGACTAGGTCCTTCACGTAATACAGGTGTCACAAATGCAATGTCTCCATATATTGCCTTTATTGATTCTGATGATTACATTGCACTAAACTTTTTAGAAATCTTATATGACTTAATAACAACAAATAATGCAGAAATGGCTTGGTGCGGAATGGCCAGGATTTCAGAAGAAGGGCTTTTGCTTGAACCCGGGGCAATTCCCGGTAGAGTATGGTCAATTCCTGAAGTTTTGAATTGCTCTCAACTGTTTCCCGGAATACTATCCATGTGCAACAAATTATTTTGCAGAAAGCATATTTCAAAAATAGAACAACTTCCTATTGTAATGGAAGATCAGCCGGTTATTGCAGAATATTTTACATACTGCAATAAAATTGCAACAAGCAGAGAATCATTATATTTCTACAGAAAACGATCCGGTACCTTATCAAAACCATCTGATTATTTACCTCAGGAATGGGATTATTTTTTCAACTCACATAAATTATTCTTTAATATTCTGCGTAAAAAGTATCCTCAACCAAAAGTCTTAAGGAGGCAAGCTATTTTAAGACATTTTGCAGTATTGTGGAGAATTAATGATTTTTCGTTGTTAAATACTCCTTCATGGAAAGATCAGGAAAAACGAATCTTGTTTTATTTGAATGAAGATGAAATGTTATTAAAAGCATCCTGTCCTGTCATGTATAGGTACCTAATACTTTTGTTTAAATATAACTGGAATCCTAAAATAAAAGAAGGATTACTTAAAGCAGGCATGAAACTGATCCGCAGATCATGGGTAAAATGCTGTTCTTATTGGTCAATCCCTTTTGATATCTATAAAACTTTACTATGGCCAAAAATAAAATCCCTTATTCTAATTATCCTGATTTACACTGAAATAACTATCTTTAAAATAATCTCCAAAATTTATAAGCTATTTAACAGAAAAAAGATCTGGTTAATAGGTGAACGAAGAGACACCGCCCAGGAAAATGGATTCTACTTTTATAAATATATTAAAGAAGAACACCCACATGAAAAATCATATTATATTATTGACAAAAACAACAACCAGTATAACTTAGTTAGGGAATATGGAAATATTATTCAATATAATAGTATGAAACATAAGATTTTATTTTTTGGATGTAATTATTATGTTACAGCACACAATGATCATTGTTTTCCGCTTTCAGTGTTTGGTAATAAAAGTATGGGTTTACCTGGTTCTGTTAAAAATGTTTTTATTCCACATGGAGTAACTTATTTAGATTCTTCTGATTACTATGGGAAACGTAAAACTTCCATCTCTTTGTTTCTATGTGCTGCCAAAGATGAATACGAATATATTAAAGAAAATTTTGGATATGCTGAAAATGAAGTAAAATATACAGGTTTTTCACGCTTTGATGGATATCATAATTTCAAAACAAAAAAACAAATTGTTTTAATGCCCACCTGGCGCTGGGGTATTCGTTATATACCAAATAGTAAAACCAGTGTAACAGATGATTATTTTATTAATTCAGGGTATTACAAAAAATTTCAAAGCTTTCTAAATAATCAGGATTTAATACAGATACTGACACAATACAATTATCAATTACTTTTTTACCCTCATTATGAAGTACAATATTACTTAAAGCACTTTTCTTCATCCAGTGATAGGGTTGTTATAGCATCAAAAGAGCAATATATTGTTCAGGATTTGTTAAAAGATTCTGCATTGCTGGTAACAGATACCTCAAGTGTAAGTTTTGATTTTGCATATATGTTCAAGCCTCTGATTTATTACTTCTTCGACAGGGATAATTTCTTTAAAACCCATGTACGTCCTGGATATTTTGATCATAAAACTATGGGATTTGGTATGCTTGTTGAAAAAGAAGATGAATTAATAGATTTAATTAAACATTATCTGGAGAATGGATGCCGAATGGAAGAACAATACCGTTTAAGGGCACAGAATTTTTTCCCTTTGCATGACAATATGAATAGTAAGCGGATATACTATGAAATAATCAATAGTTAAAAACCTCATCGCAGTTCACTTTCAAATATGCATCACAAGCTTGTATCAATAATTATCCCATTATATAATGCGGAAAAATATATTAAAGAAACTTTAGATTCTGTCTTGTCGCAAAGCTATTCGAATTGGGAATGTATTATTGTAGATGACGGCTCAACAGATTCTTCAAAAAAGATTGCATTAGAATATTGCGCAAAGGATGCAAGGTTTAAATATTTTCATCAACCAAATTCTGGGCCTTCAGCTGCACGGAATCATGGATTGAAAATATCCTCAGGTGATTATATTCAATATCTGGATGCAGATGATGTGATTTTTCCTGAAAGACTAAAATTGATGGTTACACAAAGTGATAAGCTTGAAAAAAATGTGATCTTATATTCATCTTTGCTATTAGGTAATTGTGATAGTATTTATAAAACTGAAGACTATAGATTTT
>JAIOTT010000116.1 GCA_021106655.1 Bacteroidales bacterium | reverse complement strand
TGCTATGGATTTTGACGACCTGCTGTATTATACAAATATCTTATTAAGGGATCATCCAACAATACTGTATAAATATCAGAAGAAATTCAGATATATTCTTGTTGATGAATATCAGGATACAAATTATTCTCAATACTTGATAATTAAAAAACTATCAGCAGATAATGAAAATATCTGTGTTGTGGGGGATGATGCTCAAAGCATTTATGCCTTCAGGGGAGCTAATATTAAAAATATACTCAATTTTAAATATGACTATCCTGATCTTAAAATTTTTAAACTTGAACAAAATTATCGCTCAACACAAAACATAATTAAAGCTGCGAATAGTGTTATCGCAAATAATAAAGATCAAATATTCAAGGAAATCTGGACGGAAAACGAAAGTGGTAAGAAGATAAGTCTCTTTAAAGCTACAACGGATAACGAAGAAGGTAGCCTGATTGCTAATTCAATATTTGAATTTAAGATGAATTATCAATTAGCAAATGATGCCTTTGCAATTTTATACCGGACCAATGCACAATCACGGGCACTTGAAGAAGCTCTTAGAAAACTAAATATTCCATACCATATATATGGTGGCCTATCATTTTACAAAAGAAAGGAAATTAAAGACCTGATCGCATATTTTAGGCTAGTAATAAATAAAGCAGATGAAGATGCACTCAGCAGGATTATTAACACACCTGCCAGGGGAATTGGAAAAACTACTCTCGAAAAGATCATCGTTAAAGCAGCTGAGCTTAATAAAAGTTTGTGGGAAATACTTGAAAACCAGGAACAATTTCAAGTCGATGTTAACATGGGAATTTCCAACAAAATTTCTGCATTTGTTATAATGATCAAAAGTTTTTCAACACAACTGAAAAATAAAAATGCCTATGAGCTTGGAAAGCACATTGCATCTTCCTCTGGACTTTTAAAAGATCTGTATGATGATAAAACTCCTGAGGGTATCAGCAGGTTTGAGAATATTGAAGAATTGCTGAATGCCATGAAAGATTTCTCTGAACGTGAAAATTCAGAAACAGTAAATCAGGAAGATAATGACATTCGTACACTGGAGCAATTCATTCAGGGCATTGCTCTGCTTACCGATGCTGACACAGAAGACAAAAAAAAGGACACTAATAGAGTAAGCCTGATGACAATTCATGCCGCGAAGGGACTGGAATTTCCTTTTGTTTACGTCACCGGCCTTGAAGAAAATCTATTTCCTTCAATACAATCCCTTAATTCACGTTTTGACCTTGAGGAAGAGAGGCGATTGTTTTATGTTGCAATTACCAGAGCTAAAGAAAACCTGACTCTGTCATATGCAGAAAACCGATACAGATGGGGTAACCTTACTTTATGCGAACCAAGCCGCTTTATTGATGAGATAGAAGCAAGATTTCTTGAAACACCTAAAAAAGCTCCAACACATAAAACAGATAAGGGCTCATTCCTGTCAAAGGATGATCCCCGTAAAACCTTTATTTTCCATAAAAACAAAAAGCTAAAAAAAATAAATCCTGCTCCCGGATATTCAAAAACGCAGGACCCGGCTTTCCATTCTGAAGGATTAGATGAACTTCAGACAGGCATGGAAGTTGAACATCAAAGATTTGGAAAAGGAAAAGTAATAAACCTTGAAGGTAATGGATCTAACAAAAAAGCTACAGTATTCTTTAAAAGCACAGGACAGAAACAGCTTTTATTAAAATTCGCAAAATTAAAAATCATTAATAAAAAATAATTTATATCTTTGCACAGATTTTTCTAATATCATTATATTCATTTTATACTAAACCTCACAAAAGCTGCAATTAGCAATTCAATAAATTATCGCAAATGCTTAGATGCAGTACATATTAAAAAACAGCCACAGCCTATTGGTTTCCTGGCTTTTTACACTAGCAGAAGCTGTAATCAAACACATTAATCATAAAGAATTTTCCCAAAGGGCTTAGTTTTGAATTAATTAAATTTTCATTTATGGAATATAATACTTTGCGTAATAAACTTATTATTTCTGAATATGGCAGAAATGTTCAGAAAATGATCGAATATGCCATTACGATAGAAGACAAAGAAAAAAGGACAAAAACCACAAAATTTATTGTGAGTGTGATGGCTCAGATGAGCTCACAAAATCGTGAAATCGGGGACTTCAAACGCAAACTCTGGGATCATTTATATATTATTTCCGATAATAAACTTGATATTGACTCTCCTTTTCCACCACCTGAAATACAAAAAATGGAACCGGGTGAAAATATTATGTTTAAGGGTAGCAGGGATATACGATACCGTCATTATGGCAAAAACGTTGAACTCATTATCGAAAAAGCAATTCAATACGAAGATGGCCCTGAAAAAGAGGCACTTATTAAAACAATTGCTAATCACCTTAAAAAGTCATACCTTAACTGGAACAGAGAATCAGTAACTGACGAACAGATTTTTCAAAATCTTGAAACACTTTCCGGAAATAAACTAAATGTTGATACTGAAACAAAATTATTTCATACAGCTGATATCCTTGCAAGAAATAAAAAGAAAAAGTTTAATGGAAGGCAAAACACTCCAAGCACAGCACGTGGAAGAGGCAGAAAAAAGCAGTAATTGCGTTGCGGGTTGCAGGTTGAAACATGAAACTTGAAACAATATTAGTAATCAACATAGAATTGAATAACCACAATAAGCTAAATTATGAGTTCATTTGAAATTTGCGGAGGAAATAAACTTTCAGGCGAAATTATATCACAGGGTGCTAAGAATGAAGTACTTCAGATTATTTGCGCCACATTACTTACTCCTGAAAAAATCACAGTCAACAATATCCCCGATATCAGGGATGTAAATAAACTTATAGAATTAGTTAGTACTCTCGGTGTGAAAGTTGAAAAACTCTCTAAAGAATCCTACACTTTTCAGGCTGATGAAATTGATCTTGAATATCTACGAACAAAAGATTTTAAAAAGAAAGGTGCAAGCCTGAGAGGATCAATAATGATACTTGGCCCACTTCTTACCAGGTTTAAAAAAGCTTATATTCCAAATCCTGGTGGTGATAAGATTGGGAGAAGAAGACTTGATACACATTTTACCGGCTTACAAAATCTGGGAGCTAATTTTCAATATGATGAAACCGATAGTCTGTATAAAATTGAAGCTTCAAATTTAACAGGATGCTATATGCTGTTAGACGAAGCCTCCGTTACAGGAACGGCTAATATTGTCATGGCTGCTGTTATGGCAAAAGGCAAAACTCAGGTTTTCAATGCGGCATGTGAGCCTTATCTTTCACAACTTTGTTCCATGCTAAACACTATGGGAGCAAAAATTGAAGGTATTGGATCAAACTTTTTAACTATTAAAGGAGTTGAATATCTTAAAGGTTGTACACATACTGTACTTCCCGACATGATCGAAATAGGTAGTTTTATTGGCCTTGCTGCCATGACTCAATCTG
>JAIOTT010000446.1 GCA_021106655.1 Bacteroidales bacterium | reverse complement strand
TTATCAACTGTAACTTTATCCACTAAAGAATATTATTCAAATCTTGTCTTCCAATTATAGTCATGATTTCTACAATGTCTTTATTTACATTGAAATAAATACTATCAGAACCACATACACAGCGTCTGTATCCTGTTTTTGTAAAATCAATTGCTTCAAATGAAAATGGTCGTTGAGCTATAATATCAAAATACTCAAAAAATGAATCAAAATATTTATCAGCTTGCACCATTCCAAATTTCTTGACTCCGTAATGATGAATTCTAATTAAATCTTCTTTAGCAGCATTGTTTAATTTGTATTTAGCCATTAAGTAAAGATTTTGATTCTGCTAGTATTTGTTCTTTACTTTCATTGGTAAATCCACTATTTTCAGCTCTTTCCAATTTAGAACTTATCCAATCAATTTGTCGTTGTTGCTTTCTAGCTTGTCTTATTAAATCGTTTACAAGTTCACTTTTGCTAGAATATTCTTTATTGTCAACTTGAATTTTTAACCACTCATCATTTGGTTGTGTGAATGAAATACTCTGTCTTGCCATAATATTTGTTTTTGGTGCAAATATACACCAAACATATGTCTTATGCAAGAGTAATACGGTATAAATTGCTAATTTTTTATCTGCTGAGTTTTATAGTTGCTAATGATTAAGCATACGTATATCGTTTAGCATATCCTCCGGATGTTATTACTCATAAAACAAATATACAAAATTTTAATTGAAAGTATAAAAGTATAAAAGTCAAAAAGTCGAAATGTAGAAAAGATAAAAAGTTTCGGGTTATGTGTTGCGAGTTACGAGATCAAAAGGCAGGTTCAAAGGTTCGCAGGTTCAAAGTTTTGATACTCTTCACCATTGTTTACTGCCACTTTTAAGAAGAAACACAGAAAATATCGTATATATCGAAATTATAACATATTTTTGTCTTCTACAAAATAGAGGATTTCTCTAATAAATTTTAAAACGATATTATAATGAAAGCAGAACCACACAAAATTAAAACAGTAAAGAATTTAAATATCCTTTCATACCATCAGCGCGAAGTTGAATTGCGAGAAGCTAGGTACAACACATTTAATATCAATAGCAGTAAAGTTGCATTTGATATGGTGAGTCAGGGGACTAGTGCAAAAAGCCAGGAGCAGGAATCAGGTAGTTTAATAGGTGATGAAACCTATGCAGGTAGTCGTAATTTTGAAAAACTTGTAACCGCAGTTGGCGATGTTTTTGGTCATAAATATGTTTGTCCGGTACATAACCTAAAAGGGGCTGTAAAGCTTGTAACAGTGACAATGGTTGCCGAGGGTAATAAAGTGTTATCTAACTCTTCTATGCCGCAACTAATGGTAGAATACGAGAATGGCACATTTAAGCAAATTGCTTACTCAAAAGATTCATTATATACCGGAAATATTAATATTGAGGAGCTTGAAGCTGAGCTTAATACAGACACAACTGTCTCTTATATTTTTATTGATCTTTATGTAGATGGTTATAAACCAGTTTCAATAGATCATCTTAAGCTCGTTAAGAAACTTGCGGAAAAATACAACACTAAACTAGTTGTCAATATCTCTTATATTGCTGAACTTGCTGTATTAATTAGTGAAAATGACAAAAAATTCAGTCAGAAGACGATTAAAGAAATAGTTTACCAAATATCCCAGGTGGCTCATGTTTGTATTCTTGATGCAAGCCAGGGAGCAAGATGTAATATTGGTGGTCTGATTTCAACAAACGATTACAAGACTTACGAAAAGTATATGAATGAAGTTGTCGTGTACGAAGGGCTACATACTTATGGTGGCATGGCGGGTCGTGCAATGGAATCTTTTCAGATCGGTATTCATGAAATGATTTATGAAGCCCAGTCAAAATGGATAGATCAACAGATTAGTTATTTTTGCGAGTGTTTAGAAGGTATCCCTCTGTATAGAGGTGCAGATGGAGCATACATAAAATCTACTGAGTTTTTACCCAATATTCATAAAAATCAAGCTCACGCCCTGGCTGCATTAATATATCTTAAAGCCGGCATAAGATGCTTGTTAGATGGAGTATATAAAGAAGAGAGTGTTTTACCAATTCAAATACCTCGTCTGGGCTTAACAAACGATCAGATTTTCAACATTGCTAAAGCTATCAAAGAGGTCTATCAGGAGAGAGATTCATTAACACATTTTAAACTTAAGAACACCCCGGAATGGCAGGATGAAGCCATTTTTTCATGGAACAACCCAAGCCTTAATAAATTTGATTTTAATTGCGAGTCATATCGTATCCAAACTATTGAATATGTTGGTATTGCTACACAAGCTGAACGCGAAGAGATAGCTAAAGAAGTAGGATATAATACTTTTTTACTTCCTTCTAAAGATATAACTATTGATTTTCTTACAGATTCGGGTACCACAGCCCAAACTAACATGCAGTGGTCAATGTACAATGAAGGTGATGAAACTCCTGCATCCAGCAAAGATTATTTTGATTTAATCGATGTACTTAAAGATGTAACAGGATATAAATATATAATCCCTACTCATCAAGGACGTGCTGCCGAACATATTATGTCGCAAGTGTTGATTAAGGGAAGGGGTGGATATGTGCCTGGCAATATGTATTTCACAACTACAAAACTTCATCAGGAAAAAGCTGGAGGTACATTTGTAGATGTTATCTGCGATGAAGCACATATACCTACCTCCAATTTCTTATGGAAAGGAAATATTGATATTCAAAAAATAAAAAATATTATTGATGAACATGGTGAGGGTTCAATCCCATACATAAGCTTTGAGTTTAGTGTGAACCTGGCAGGTGGTCAACCTGTACATATGGATAATATGAAGGATGTGTATTTATTCTGTAAAGAGCATAATATCCCCGTAATGTCTGATGCAACACGGGCTGTGGAGAATGCTTATATGATTAAGAAAAAAGATCCCCGCTACTTGAATTCATCCATAAAAGAGATTTTACGTGAGATGTTTAGTTATGGTGATGGTTGTACCGTCTCCAGTAAAAAAGATTACCTTGTAAATATTGGTGGCTTTCTAGGAATTAGAGATGATGATGAGTTCTATAAAAAATCTTTATCCATGTTACGTATATACGAGGGAACCAGAACCAATGGTGGTATGTCGGCTGGCGATATGGCAATGCATGCTGAGGGTGTTCGTGAAATGATTGATTTTAATTATATTAAATCAAGAGTAGAACAAACCCAATACTTAGGAAAAATGCTTTTTGATGCTGGTATCCCTGTTGTTGAGCCAATTGGCACACATGCTGTTTTTCTTGATGCCAAAAGGTTTCTTCCTCATATCGATCAGGACAATTATCCTGCACAAGCGCTGGCATCTGCTCTCTTTGTTGAATCAGGTATTCGTGCAATGGAGAGGGGAAATGTGTCGAGCGGAAGAAATAAAAAAACAGGTAAGAACTACCGTCCTGCACTTGAACTGGTAAGACTTACTATCCCAAGGCGAGCGTATACAAATGCACATATGGATGTAGTTGCTGAAGGTATAATTAAACTCTATAACAAGAAAGAAACCATTAAAGGATTAAAGTTTGTTTATGAGCCTGAGGTTTTAAGGTTCTTTCAGGGGAGATTTGAACCAGTAGATTGATAGTCTTTTGGATATTTAATTAGCTAAAACCTTATTTTATGTGACTCGGTTGTCTTAGCCTTTGTCTATATGTGTATTATATTTTCTTGCATTTGCCATACCATTTATCAATATCCAATCTCACTATTTCAGTTCTATGGAATGATTTATCAGCATATTTCATTCCTGTAATTTTATCCATTGGTGAATATTTGTCCAACAATAATTCCAAAGCTTTCATTCGCTCATCAGGAGATAGATGTGTAAATGCCTTACAATCAAGAATAATGCTCTCATATTCTGTTGTGAATTTATCAGAAATTACGTTAGTTTTACCCACTATACAGAAAGAAACAGTATTACATAAATCTATGCAACGAAGTTTTCGTCCTTCTGTGGCACAATGAAAATAAATAGACCCAATACCATCCCATGCATAACTAATAGGTACTGCATATGCTCCTTCATTTTCAGCTTGCATTGAGAGCACACCGTATTCTCCATTTATCAACAATTTATTTGCTGATTGTTCATCAAGTAAACGGTCTTGTCTTCTAATATTATGTTTTGAATAAATCATCACTACTGCTTATAATATCTTACAGGTACATACTTTCAATCATAATAATACCTGTGTTGGTTTTAAAGTATTGTATCATTTTTTGTATTGAGTGTGCTGTCGTAATGTTTAAATATTACTAATCTTTTCCGTACAAGCTGGCATATGCACAGCCTAGCACACGTAAATTAATGCCTATTTTCCTTCATTTTATCTTTGAATTTTTGATGCATCTTCATTCCCCACTCTGCACCTATCTGCATGGCTTCTTTACCAATTAAAGGCATGCTATTTGCATATTTTTTTCCTATTGAAGTTTCATAGAACTTAATAATCTCTTCTAAATCAGCTTGAGTTAAATGCTTGTGATAGACAGGAGTTAGTAAACTAACAAGGTCTTTTATCGCTGATTCATTAAACTCTTTTTTTAGAGCCTTCCAAGTTTCATCATCTACATCAGTGTATTCTCCTTTATATATAGTAAATACTTGGTCGATTACCATTTTATATGAAGCATCAGTTCCTGACACTTTAAACATTTCCCATAAAGTCTTTTCATATTCCTCATCAACTTGTCCGAAAGAAATGGAAGAAGCGAAAAGTGTAATTGCTAAGATTGAAATGATTTTTTTCATGGTTGCTAATTTTTAGTTAATAATGGAGTTGTTTATTTCGGTTATATAATAATCATTAAGTCGATTTATGTATGCTATTATGTGTGCTAACGGGAGTTTACGCAATAACTCCGATAATTTTTTCAGTATTATCTTATATTACTTCAATAGCTTTCGTTTAAGAGTTCCAAATTTACAAAGAATCCGGATATCATTTTCTGAAGTTCAAAATTTAAGTGCTTTAAAATTGCTCTTTTTAGGCCGTATAAGCTCAAAAAACGGAAAACAAGGCTCTTTAACCTCTTCTTAAGTTCATTTATGTCGAAAATTGACATAAGTCGCCTAAGATTATAAACCATCCTCATCAGATTTACCTCCGTCAGTACATGTTCTTTTCCTTTCATCAGTGTATTGCTGAAGTCCCATTGTCGCTTGAGGGTACCAAACTGATGCTCGGTGATTTGTTGACGAAGTTTGTAGTATTCCGGATTCTCATTCACTCGCTTTTCGTTTTCTTCCAAGGCTTCCTGGTAAATACTTCTTTCGATTATTCTGCTTCGTTTATTGGTGGTGCATTGTTCTCGTAACTCACAACCCTGACATTTTTTTGTAGTGTAACGTTTTACCCGGTGATTGCGCTTTCTGACGGTTATGCTATGCGGAGTTGCGGTGTTACTTGGTTAATATTTTCTTTTTCTTCTTTCTTTAATTTTTATTGCGCAGCTTTAAAAATACAAATTGTACAGCAATTACCGTATAGCAGTGTTGTGTGCAGTGCAAGTCTATTTTATTAATATTTCAATCAATAACCAACATGGCCTTGTTAGCCAGCATTTTTATTTGTGGTTGTCTCAATATACTGGCTAATTGCCAGAAATATCCAACCTAATGCTAAACAGATCATAATTTTCGCTCCCATGGTATAAGCCCATTGTTGTGTTTTAAACTCTATCATGATTTCTGGTCGTAGACCAAATAAAGGTGATCCCAAAAGTCCACATAAATCCCACGCAGCTATAAGGAAAAACAGGTGGCTTATAATTCTTATATCTGAAGCTAACCGGTTTCGTTCTTCAAGGGTATGGCGCTTTTTCGCCCAACTCCATACAGAAAGAAGAAAACTGCATATAATGATCCCTCCTCCAATACCATATATTTTGGAATTAATTAAAGTAACATACCACATGCCAAGCCAGAACAACAGGATAATGCTACCAAATACAAAAAATAGAGTACGATTTTTTTCAACTTTTACAGAAAGAGCAAATCCAACAATAACTAGCATTGATCCTAGAGGGGCTGAAAGAGCCCGGATAATACTGAAAGATATGCTTGTATACCAAGACAAACCTGAGATAAATTCAGGACCAAGGTTGCGGTAATCAGGAACATACCACCATGAAATTAGCCATGAAATTATTAACATATATAGTATACCAATAATTAGTATTGTAATTCCAATTTTTTTTGATCTCATGATTATTTACCTTAGTTAACTATTTAGAATAATCTAAAAAATATCAACTCGACTCAAGTGGTCAATCAGCCTTGCAACTAAAGGTTAGAATAAACTGCGTTTTAATGCAGTTTATTTATTGTGTGTGCCCTGCATGAGTATGCAGCGCACACAACTCGTAAGCTGTTGAAAAAGTTTAAAAGTACAAATAAAATTTCAAAGGCAAGCGATAGTGTGCGCAATTTTTCCAGAGGGTGGAAGTCCCTTATACGCAGGGGTAACGACCCTGAAGTATTAGTAAGTCGCAAGGTGGTTTGGAGCGATCCATGCACTGAAGGAAGCGAGACTACAAAATCCGGTACTGACGAACAGGAACGTCATATGAGGCATGTCTATATGGGTAAGTAACCACATCATTGCAAAGCCCAACGAATACCAAAAGGATAAGCATGTAGATGACGCAGGTATTGGATGAAGGAAAATGCTCTTACCGGGGGAGGTCTCTGTAATCACGAGATGATAAAGCAGAGAAGTCAGCAGAAGCCATATTAGCTACCAGCAACGAGCTGCTGAATAGAAAAGGTAGAGGACTCACAAAGTAGTGAAGGGCTGAACGTAAAGTTGTTCCAAATGCAGTAAGGAAGCTACTGCTTACAGGCGGTTCTAGCCTTACTATAAGCGGAACAGGGAAAGAAGGAAATGAAACTGGAATGATTGAACAAATCCTTACACGAAAGAACTTGTTACAAGCGATGAACAAAGTCCAAAAGAACCACGGTTCAGCTGGAGTTGACCATATGCCTGTAACAAAACTATCAGAATTACTGTCAATAGAGAAAAAAGAACTGACAGAGAAAGTTCGTTCAGGTGAGTATCTACCTCAACCTATTCTAGGAGTAGAGATTCCGAAAGGTAACGGGAAGTATCGCCTATTAGGGATACCGACAGTTACTGACCGTATGCTCCAACAGGCGGTTTTACAAGTGATAAATGCAAGGTTCGAGTTTGAGTTCTCGGATTCCAGTTTTGGTTTTCGCCCAAACAAAAACCTGCATCAGGCAGTAATGAAAGCACAGGGATACATCAACGATGGTTTTCAGTATATCGTAGATATAGACTTGAAAACCTTTTTCGACGAAGTTGACCACAGCTATCTGTTACAACTGCTTTACCGCAAGATCAAGTGCCGTGACACCATGCGTTTAATCCGCAGATGGTTGCGTTGTCCGATCCAAATAAATGGGCAACTGGTCAAACGCAGAAAGGGCGTGCCACAGGGTAGTCCACTAAGTCCTTTACTGTCTAACATCATGTTACAGGAACTGGACAGGGAATTAGAAAGACATGGTTTGCGATTTGTACGCTACGCTGACGATTTTAGTATTTATACTAAAACCAATGCAAATGCCCGAAAAATTGGGAACGCTATTTATAAGTTTCTCAAAAAGAAGCTTAAGCTATCAATCAATCGGGAGAAAAGCGGAATTCGCCGACCCGTACATTTCACAATTCTGGGCTTTGGTTTTGTACCTACCTATGTGAAAGGTGAAAAAGGCAAGTATCAATTGGTAGTATCTGATAAGAGTTGGAATAAGCTAAAGCAAAAGCTCAAAATCATTACCCGCAAAACCACTCCAATGAGTTTTAACGAACGTATTGCAAAACTCAACGAAGTTCAGCGAGGATGGGTGAATAACTTCCGTATGGCAAGTATTCAGAACAAACTCAATGAACTGGATGGATGGTTGCGCAACCGTCTTCGATATTGCATCTGGCACCACTGGAAGAAGCTCGTACGCAAAAGGAAAAACCTTATTCGTTTGGGAGTAGAACAGGGGCAAGCTTACGCATGGAGTCGTTCACGGATGGGAGGATGGGCAATTGCACAAAGCCCGATTCTTGGAACTACTATTACCATTGAAAGATTGAAAAAGCGCGGTTATTTATCTCTACTCGAAATTTACCAAAAGATTTCCCCACAACTTAACGAACCGCTGTATACGAGACCCGTACGTACAGTGGTGTGAGAGGCGCACTGGCGGTCATTTGACCGTCAGCCGTCTACTCGATTAGTGGCATAGTTTGGACAAATTCACTTTCCTTAAAGAATTACTTGATTCATTCAAATTTCCGTATTATATTTGCAACTAAATATCAGTTGCAGCGTTTATGACTAAAAAAGATAAACTAATTGAGCGTTTTTTATCAAATCCAAAAGACTTTAAATATAATGAATTAGAAACACTTATAGAGCATTTTGGATATGCTGAAATAAAGAAAGGAAAAACATCTGGTTCAAGAAGGGCATTTGTTTCAGAAAACACGAAACATATAATACGATTACATCAACCCCATAAAAAAGGTGTTTTAAAACAATATCAGATTGATTATTTGATAAATGAACTTAGAAAGGAGGATATTTTATGAAGGACATACTAAAATATAAAGATTTTATTGGATCAGTTCATTATAGTACTGATGATGAAATTTTCTTTGGAAAACTTGAAGGAATTGATGATTTAATCTCATTCGAGGGCAATAGCGTTAAAGAACTCAAGACTGCCTTTCATGAAGCAGTTGAGGATTATCTTGAAATTTGCAATGAAACCGGAAAACAACCAGAAAAATCTTATAAGGGAACTTTCAATGTTAGAATTAATCCGGAATTGCATAAAACAGCTGCACGAAAATCGAAAGAATTAGGCATTTCGCTTAATCAATTTATCGAGAAAGCTATTCATGAGATTATCAAAAATAAAAATGTTGAATCTAGCATTTGAACCTAATCACAAAATTTGGCCCAGATTCTATAGAATGATTATTATCCAAACTTGCCACTAACGGGAGTTCACGCAATAACTCCGATAATTTTTCAGTATTATCTTATATTACTTCAATAGCTTTCGTTTAAGAGTTTTAAATTTACAAAAAATCCGGATGCCATTTTCTGAAGTTCAAAATTTAAATGCTTTAAAACTGCTCTTTTTAGGCCGTATAAGCTCAAAAAACAGAAAACAAGGCTCTTTAACCTCTTCTTAAGTTCATTTATGTCGAAAATGTACATAAGTCTCCTGACATTTTTTTGTAGTGTAACGTTTTACCCGGTGATTGCGCTTTCTGTATATTACTCCACCGCTTTGCATTAGCTTTCCGGCCGGACAAGTGTAAGTGTCTTCTTCTTTGTTGTAATCAAAGA
>JAIOTT010000513.1 GCA_021106655.1 Bacteroidales bacterium | reverse complement strand
AGAGATGGTCAAACATTCACCATAATCATTCCAACCATATTGTTCTGTTAACTCACCTGCCAGACGAATTGCTTCTCTTGCAGTTGTTGCTCTTTCAAGCATTAATCTGCACAATCGCTGACAATCAATTAACCCACTGTCAGATTTTAAACTTTCCCTCCCTCCAAAAGTCGACTCTCCAATTGCAAGCTGGTGATCATTCATGCATGGATAAGCTGTATTTATGTAGCCATTTGTATGTCCTACCTGGGGTATCTCGCCAATTTTTTTATGCTGATAAATCGGCATAGCAAAAGAATCGCTTGAAACTCTTAGATACAAAGGTGACATCTCCCCTGCCTTGTGATCTGCAGCAGGTACAATATCCATCCAGGATCGCGTACGATGACTGTCATCAGTATGGGAAGTGATAACAGAACCGTCGGCTGTGGCTTTTTTGCCAACGGTGATAGAAGTACAGCCATCTGCGTAATTATCAACCCAATCTGCTTTTTCCTGTGCAAATACAGGGTATTGGATTAAAAAACTAAAAAGAATAACGCTTAATAAAGGTACAATGAAGGTTTTTTGTTTCATGGGTTTATTATTTTAAATGGATTATTTATTAATTGAGATAATATTTGATTTTCTTAGTGTTACTTCGTGATGTACTTAGTGTTCCTTTGTGGTAATAAAAGATTAACCACAAAGTATCTCAAAGGAATACACAAAGTTTCTCAAAGATGATAAATTAATTAGGTTAGAGTAATTCTCAGCAAATTTAAAAAAATTACCTTTGTAGTTGCAAAACCATCTGAATTAGATTAACAATTTTATAATGAGTGATCCGATCAAACATGAATGTGGTATAGCAGTAATACGCTTATTAAAACCACTGGAATATTATCTTGCAAAATATGGTACAAGTCTCTATGGGCTTAACAAGTTGCATCTGTTAATGGAGAAGCAACATAATCGTGGACAGGATGGTGCAGGTGTTGCAAATATTAAATTTGATCTTAAGCCGGGGAATAAATATATAAGCAGGATGCGATCCAATTCTGACTCTTCTATTAATGATATCTTTAATAAGATTTATAAAAAGCTGAATGCAATTTATGAGCAAAATCCAAAGCGTCTTAATGATGTAAACTGGTTAAAACAAAACGCAGAGTTTAGTGGCGAACTCTTCCTTGGGCATCTCAGGTATGGTACATTTGGACAAAACGGTATTGAATCTCTACATCCTTTTATAAGACATAATAACTGGATGACCAAAACACTTGTTCTTGCAGGGAATTTTAACCTCACTAATGTTGATGAACTTTTTGAGGCACTTATTGAGGTTGGGCAATATCCGATTGAAACTTCTGATACCGTTACAATAATGGAGAATATCGGCCATTTTCTGGATGCAAAAAACCAGGAATTATATGAGGAATTCAAAAGACAGGGCTTAAAAAAACAGGAAATTTCTCAACATATTGCTAAAGATCTTGATATTCAGAAAATACTGAAAAACTCCTCTGCGGATTGGGATGGAGGATATGCTATTGCAGGTATGTTTGGCCATGGTGATGCCTTTGTGTTAAGAGATCCGGCAGGAATTCGCCCTGCCTTTTATTATAAGGATGATGAAGTTGTGGTTGTTGCATCTGAAAGGCCTGTAATTCAAACATCTTTTAATGTTCATGTTGATGCTGTGAAAGAGATAAAAGCCGGGCATGCACTAATAATTAAAAAAGATGGTAGATGCGGAGAATACCTGATCCATGATGCAGACGAGAAAAAATCTTGTTCTTTTGAAAGAATTTATTTCTCACGTGGAACAGATAAGGATATATACAGAGAAAGAAAAAATCTCGGGAAATCACTTGCACCGGAAATTCTTAAAACTATCAACTATGATCTTGAGCACACTGTTTTTTCTTATAACCCAAATACAGCAATAGATGCATTCTATGGTTTAACAGAAGAGTTAAATAGATTTTGCAGGGAAGTTAAAAGAGATAAGATAATTCAGTTAGGCAATAATATCACTCCCGAAACACTGGATAAAATTCTTTCTATAGGCCTGCGCATTGAAAAAGTTGCTGTGAAAGATGCAAAAATGAGAACCTTTATTGCTCAGGATAAACAACGCGATGACTTGGTGGCACACGTGTATGATGTAACATACGGGACTATTAAAGATGGAATTGACAATCTTGTTGTAATTGATGATTCAATAGTCAGGGGCACAACATTAAAACAGAGCATTATAAGAATACTTGCCCGCTTGAAACCTAAATCTATCATTATTGCCTCTTCAGCACCTCAGATACGTTACCCTGACTGCTATGGCATAGATATGGCTAAACTAAGTGATTTTATTGCGTTTAATGCAGCAATTGAATTATTAAAAGATACTAAGCAGACACAAATTATTAATGAAGTATATAAAAAATGTAAAGCCCAGGAAAAAGCCCCAAAAGAAGAAATAATAAACTATGTTAAGGAAATATACAAGCCTTTCAGACCTGAACAGATTTCTGAAAAGATAGCATTCATGCTTTATAGTCCCGGGATTGATACAGAAATACACATCATATACCAGTCAATTGAAGACCTTCATGAATCTATACCCGATCATAACGGCGATTGGTATTTTACAGGCAATTACCCTACACCCGGTGGTAATAAAGTAGTAAATACCTCCTTTATAAATTATATCGAAGGTAGAAATACCAGGGCATATTAAGGCGGGCTTCCCTGTGGTACTGGTGTTATAAACACAGATATTATTGAAGCTGATCCAGTTTTTGTAACCAGGTTTTGAATAATTGTCGATGGGTCATTACCGGGGCCGCTGTACTTTACTATTCCATCCATATTTATATCTTCATGGTAATATCCGTTAATAGTTGTAGTTATACTTGTTGATCCACTTACATTAACAATGAGCTGTAAAACTAATCCCCTGTCATTACCCGGTCCACTATATTTTAACTGATAGTTTTGGTTAACATCCCCGGCTATCATCCCCCATTGCCCGGTTCCCACTTCTATAAGTGCATCTTGTGCTCCCCCATAGGGTGGATAATTTGTTATATTAGAAAAATTGAGTGTGTCAGTATTCGGTATATAATTTGGATCAGCACTCATCACAGGTAAATGATTTCTGTGGCGGATAACAATGTAATAATTGCCTGTATCAATACAATTAAACTCCAAGCCTCCTAGAAGATCAGTGTCAACAATAGTACCATTATCCATGAGAATACCTGCTCTTCTGTCGAGTATCCTTGTGAAATCATTTATATTCCTCAATTCAACGAGTATCCAGTCGACCATTTGTGATGGAATTGAGCTTAGCACCTCAGATCCGCTGTAAAGCCATGGATCAACATTATAAGGTTGTGTCAGTGGTAATATTGAATTCAATTGAGTGTCCATCATACCTGCACTATAATATGCACCTTGTAATAGTACTCCAACATTTAAAGAGATTCCCGGACAAGTGTAAGTATTAACTTGTACATCATCCGAGGCCTGACATCCCATATTATCTGTTACCGTTACAGTGTATAAAGTGGAGATTCCGGGTATGATACTTATTTCACTTGTAGTTTGGCCACTGCTCCATAAATAACTGCTAAAACCTGCACCTGCATCAAGAGTGATTATTCCACAATCACATATGGTTGTATCATTTCCAAGGGTAATTTGTGGGGAATAGACAATAAGCGGTTTGATTATATAACTTAAGCAAACTCCACTATTTAAAACACTGAGTTTTACTTCATAGTTTCCGGGAGTGCTATATAAATGAGCTATGTTCCCAACGGTATTATAATCAACAGTACCATCATTGTTTATATCCCACAGATAAACAGCAGTACTATCAACATTTATTGACAGGTCAGTAAAATAAGCTGTATCGCCAAAGCATATATTTGCAGTAGAAAAATCAGCATGCGGGTATTCACATTCCCTGATAAGAAATGTGTCTCGTTTATATAGACTCCAAATGTTATTGGAATTCAATACACGTGCATACACATAATGATATCCGGTATCAATTCCACCACAATCAATTGATAATTGAACATCAAGAGAATCAGTAGGGCTTAAGCTGATTGGAACTCCATTTCCCAAGCCAGGATCATTATCAATAAAATATTCTCCACCAATCAAAAGAGTGGATGGTTGTGGAGTTGGATCAGCCTGAACATAAAAATGACTGCCTTCGTACATACTCCATTTCAGGCTGTCGCTTCTAAAACGAATAAAAAAATCATGAAAACCTACAGCTAATCCTGCTGTTGAAACTTTAGTAACGAAGTCTGTTGAATCACCGGGAGTAAAACTAATAGTTGTTCCATTTCCAACACCCGGGTCAGTATCAAAGAAATATTCTGCTTCTGCCAGATCTGCTGTAGGGAAAACTTCTGTCT
>JAIOTT010000393.1 GCA_021106655.1 Bacteroidales bacterium | reverse complement strand
TTTCAGCATATTATTTTTTCAACTCTTGATTCGCATTATATATTAGAAATAAGTTTTTATAGAATTGAAATGGTATTTGAATTTTTGATGGACATAGCATGATCCAATATAAAATCAAGTATTAAAGGGAAAAAGTTGGATAAACATACAAAATTTTTACATAGAATGCAAGTTTTAATTTAATAAAAGTCGAAAAGGTTGAAAAGTCGAAAGGTCAAAAAGAAAAAGTTGTAGGTTAAAAGGCAAGTTTGCAGGCTCCAGGTTCTCAGCTGAGCGTAGTTTATAACTGCGCTCCAAATAAAAGTTAATCTCATGATTAACAAAAAGCCTTGCTATAGTTATTGGATATGCAATTATAAATTACATTTTCTTTTGGAGCGGAGTCAGGAGACTCCGCTCAGCAAGGAATAAGGGACGCCATCCCCGAAGAATGAGGGGATGGCGTCCCAATACATCATATTAACACATTATCACATTAACAATCGAGCAATCGAGCAATTTAACAATTACCAATATCAAACAAACTTTAAAAAATTGACATAGGTTTCAAAGAAAAAAATATATCTTTGCGAATTGAAAAAAGTATTTGTCTAACCAAAAATTTTATTATGAAAAAGTTTTACCTTCTTTTGTCAGCTTTATTTATGTTAAGCCTGACAGTACAAACACAAACAGTTGAGTTTTTTGACGATTTTGAATCCGGTATGGGTAATTGGGTAATTTCAGGAAATGGTGCATGGGGACTTAGTACAATGCATTCTAATTCACCTACACACTCCCTGGCCGATAGTCCTCTGGGTAACTATGGACCAAATGTCGAGTCATTTGCTACAATGGCAAATGGAGTTGATCTTGGCACAGCTCTTTCAGCTGAATTACCCTTCTGGGCAATTTATGATATTGAGATGGGATTTGATTCTATGTATGTTGATGTTTCCATAAACGATTTCGCTTCAAAGGTCACTATTGCAGGCTTTTCAGCTGCTAATAATCTTACACCCTGGACTAAATACACTTATGACATCGGTGGCTATGTTGGAAATACCGATGTAAAAGTTCGTTTTCGTTTTGTAACTGATGGTGGTTTAGAACTTGATGGAATGTATATCGATGATTTTGAAATCGTAAGCGATAGTGTTGATAGTTCTCCTCCATTAATAGTAACTACCTTTCCTGTCTTTTATCAGGGTTCATTAAATGACCATATTGTTAAGGCCGACATTATTGATATTTCAGGTATTGCATCGACAGAATTAAAGTACAAATCTGATGGTAACTGGGGTACACCTATTGCAGGTGTTAACACAGTTGGGACTGATGAATATACATTCACTATACCTTCACAGGTGCCTGGCTCATGGGTTGACTATGTTATTGAAGCTACTGATGCCTCTGCTACTGCAAATATTGCTGAAAGTGATACTGCTAGATATATCGCCGGAAATTATGTCTCTTACGATAATGGTATTGTTGATTTTTATGGGTCTATAGGACCTGGAGCGACAACTCCTGGCCCTGACGGAGCAGCTGTCAAAATCACATTTGGAAATACTGACCTTGTAACTATGTTGATAAGAAATTATACTGATGTTAGTAATCCAAATGATCCTATGGAAGTGCATATATGGGCTGACAATGGCGGAGTGCCGGGAATGGACGTAATTCCTCCATTCTTCGTTATTCCGGAAGCCACTCTTTCTAATACCAGTGCTATGACAAGGATAGATTTACGTGGACATGCCGGTGTTTTAACCGGACTGAGTGGTGATTATTTTATCGGTTATACCAATACAACAGGTGTAACAAATCTTACTATGACACAACCCGGTTTGTTCGACAGATCTTATTCCAGAGACATAACCACAGGTGCATGGACATTAGCTATGGGCTCAGGCGGAAATTCTGATTATCATTTCAGGGCAATTACTTCTGCTGATATTGATGTTGTTCCCCCAATGATTAATAATTTAACAAGTCACCCATTTTACGAAGGTGTTTTTGGCGATATGCTTATTGAAACCATTATAACAGATAATATGTCGGGTGTTGATCAGAGCTCTGTTGTACTTCAGTATACTGCTGATGATGTAGCACAAACTGATATCAGTGGTATCAATACAACAGGTAATACCTATATGTTTACTATACCTCAACAAAGTGCCGGTACTATGGTTCATTACACTATCACAGCTGCCGACCAGGCTCTTCCCGCTAATATGTTCGTTACAGATACCTCTAAATATATTGCAGGAGAGTATTTTAAATATGATGATGGAAGTGTTGATTTCTTTGGAAGAATTTATGCTGATCCAGCACAAGGTAGTACACGTGCTGCAGTCAGAATATCACCGGGTGGTACAACTAACCTTGTAACTGCGCTGATTAGAAATTATGATGCAACAGGAAATGATCCTCCTGAAGCACCAAACGATCCTTTTGAGTTCCATGTCTGGGCTAATAATGCCGGTTCACCTGGAGCAGATATTTTAACTACTCCCTTAATGGTAACACCATGGGCTGATACAGCTACAAATGTACGAGCTTATGTTGTGATCGACCTAAGACCTTATGCTGCTGAACTTTCTAACCTTGTTGGCGATTTCTTTATCGGATACAGCGTACCTGTTGGTGGATGTAACCTCATGATGAAGCAACCCGGCGACTTCAACCGTACTTTTGTTTTTGACGGTACTATGTGGATAAATGAGCCTAACTTCTCAGATTACCACTTCCGTTGTGTAACATCAGGAACTAGCTCAGGAGTTGTTGACATGGAAGAAAATGATGCTTCAGTACTTATTTATCCAAACCCAAGCGATGGACAGTTCAATTTTGCTCTTCATGGTATGAGTGGCAGCAAAACAACCATTAATATTTATGACCTCACAGGAAAACAAGTTTATTCTGTAAACAAAGACGGTACAGGATCTTCATTTGTTCATGTTGTAGACCTCTCACAGCTTTCTGAAGGAATGTATATTGCAGAGATACAGAATGGAGATAATGTTTATAAGAAAAAGATCATTATTCACTAATAAATGTGTTAATGTGATAATATGCTAATAAGATAATTATTATTAAAAGTAACCCCCTTTTCGACAAGAAAAGGGGGTTTTTTTTATTTCTCATTTTCCTCTTAACCTGTGAACCTTGACCTTTCAACCTTTCAACCTTTCGACCTTTCAACCTTTCAACCTTTTGACCTTTCGACCTTTTATTTTCCCTCAATTAGCATTTACAAACCAATATCTTCATTCCATAAATCTGGATTATCGCGGATAAACATTTTCATCAAATTCCTGCACTCCCGGTTGTTGAGCACTAGAACTTCAACGCCATTTTCCTGCAAGAGCGCTTCTGATCCAAGAAATGTTTCATTTTCTCCGATAACAACCTTTGGTATTCCATATAGCAATATTGCTCCTGAACACATCGGACAAGGAGACAAAGTGGTATATAAAGTACATTTCCTGTATACTGAAGAAGCTTGCCTTCCTGCATTCTCCAAAGCATCCATTTCTCCATGCAAAATAACACTTCCTTCCTGAACTCTCTTGTTGTGTCCTCTTCCAATAATTTTATCTTCATAAACAATTACAGAACCAATAGGTATTCCACCCTGTGCCATTCCTTTTTTTGCTTCAGCAATTGCTTCAGCCATGAACCTTTCAATATTTTTCATTTTCCAATTTATTTTGTTTATACCAACTCCTGTGTAAAGCCACTAACATAAATTTATTTCTCATCACTGGCGTTAAAACAAATATATAATAAATTCACAAGTTGAGTTGAAATTCGTAATTGGTAGTGAGTATCTAGTAGTGAGTACAAATGGTAATGAGGTCATTTTTTAGCCTAAAGCCCGAAGACCGAAGTATTCGTAATCCGTAATTCATAATTCGTAATTAATTAAGTATTTATTTGCGTTAGATGTGAAATTTTTGTAATATTACCACTTATAGAATAACCATTTATAGAATAATCGAATTACGTTTATACATTTTATTATGTGCAAATTATACTAACTGAAATTTCATCAACTATGAAAACTACTAAATTTTTGTTAATCACGCTGTTCTTAATAAGCAATAATCTATTCGGGCAAGAAGCCACAACAAATAATAAATCTACTGAAAATGA
>JAIOTT010000347.1 GCA_021106655.1 Bacteroidales bacterium | reverse complement strand
CAAACCTTTCGATAAGTACATAGAAAAGCTGCAGGGATGTAGTTCAACATCGAATCCACGCTGGGTCGTGCCGACCGCTCAGATTCCTATTTATTATGCACTGTGCAATGTTATTCTATTATCAATTTCTCTCGTAGTATAAATTCGTTTGAAATCAATTCAATAATATAAATTCCTTTGTATAGCATAGAAACATTAATTCTATTTGTAAATCTGTTGTCATGTAATACTCTTTTACCAACCTGATTATAAATATTTACTTCTTTAATAATTACACCCTCTATATTTGAGATGAAAACTTCATTTTTTGTTGGATTTGGAAAGATTGTAATTCTATCATTAGTTTTTATATCCTCAATTGAAACACACGGGTCAAATGTAACCGTTGTTGAGTCAGTATTAATACACCCAAAACTATTGGTAACAGTGACATAATAGGAGATTACTGTGTCAGATATTGAAGTGCATACTATTGAATCTGATGTTTCACCAGTGGACCATATATAATCAGACCCTGAATTCCCAGCATAAAGAGTTACAGTATTATAAAAACAGATTGTTGTATCAGATCCTAAGTCAATAAACGGTTCATCTGAGATAAATACGACTTTAATTACAGTATCTGCAATAACACCAGAATAATAAATGAGAGTTACATTAAATGAACCTATCGTACTGAACAAATGTTTGGGATTAAAAAGTTTTGAAAAATTTGATAATCCTGAAGAAAAATCATCAAAATTCCATGAAACCGAATCAATACCATTAACTGTGTTATCCTGAACAGAGAATGATGTGGAATCACCGAAACATCTAGAAGTGGAGAAAAAATCAACCACTGATGGATTATAAAAGATTTGAGGTAATCCCAAAATGCTATATCTTCCAAGTAAATCAATATGATTATCCAGAAAATTGCATGCCATACCCAATCCATCAGGATTATCAATTACTGCAAGTTTAATATCTAACCAACAAGCAATATATATCTTTCCATCTGGACCAATTTGTAAAGTACCTGTGCTATTGAATATTGTACCATTATGCGATCCAACAACCATTAAGGAATTAATAATATCTGCAGGAGAACCAGCAAGAAGGTCAATTTGAATTATTTCCCCACTGGTATAAAGTGATACGTAAACTTTGGAATTGTCTGGAGAAAACTCTACACTATATGAGGCTGAGAGACTTGGAGGAAAAGTGAGAGGATTACTAATTGATCCACTTGAATTGTCAAAATCAAAAATCTCAATTAAGCCATTACCAACTATTGCAATTGCTAGTTTTGCTCCATCATGCGAAGCATTCATACCACCTGTACTACCAGTTAATGGTGGTGGATTTGGATTACCATGAACAGAACCAATGCTGAAAGTTTGTGGTATTGTATTTATTCCTGTATGATCCAGTAGATGAACAAAAAAGGTATTAGTGCCATATTCATGAGTAATTATCCAATAATCAGAACCATTAGCATGTTTAACTGCGGTTATCTTCTCAGTAACCATTGATGCTAATGGTATATTTTTTACCGTAACATCTCCTGCTCCACCGTTTAAAGACATTTGAACTATTGAATATCGTAAACCAGCAGAGAGATTGTTTTCAGCACAATCAATAGTAAAAATATAATAGTATCCTGGTTGATTTGGTGATGGAAGTATTATTACACCCTGTGATGAAGACCAGCATCCATCCAGACCAGTTCCATTGGGCATGACAATGTGTTCGCTGTTCCATACTGTATCTCCATTAGTGTAAAACAATAAATTTCCAGCATTATTACTAATAACTGCACAATTTTCATCAACCCATAATTGACCATCAGTAATAGCAACAGGGCTTCCACTATTAAAGTCGAGCCCAGCCTTCCAACCAAAATACCAGATATTACCTTCATACTGGGCAAATAAATGGCTATGAAGAATTAGAATAATAACAATAAATAATAGTCTTTTCATTTTTTTTTAATTTATTTGCACGGTGTAATGTGCTGTACAATCCTATTCTATTATCAATTTCTCTCGTTTAATAAATTCGTCAGAGACTATTTCAATAATATACACTCCTTGCTTGAGTTTTGAGATTTCAATTACATCAGTTAATTTAGATTCCTGTACAACCTTTTGGCCAATCTGGTTATAAATATTCACTTCATTAATAATCACTCCATCCTTATTTGAAATGAAAACTACATTATTTGTTGGATTTGGGAAGATTGTAATTCTGTCAATTATTTTGATGTCTTCAATCGATACACAGGGATCAAATGTTACAGTAATTGAGTCAGTGCTATTGCACCCAATGCTATCTGTAACGTTAACATAGTAGGTTATTACTGTGTCAGATATTGCTGAGCAGACTATTGAATCAGTAGTTTCATTCGTTGACCACAGATAACTGCTTCCTGGATTTCCTGCATAGAGAGTGACAGTATTATACAAACAGATTGTTGTATCCTTACCTAGATCAACTGGTGGAACAGAATAAACACAACCGTCTATGAATCTTGCAGGTAAAATATTCGCAAAGTGATCATTGTATTCAATCTCTAAAGGAATTGTACTCCAAGTAAGAGGAGTGTCACCTCCAATGTAATAAAAAACAAATTCCATCAATACTGAAGTTCCTAGGTTAAGAGACCCAACAGGATCCCACCAGGAAATTCTCACTTGTTGGTTGGTTCCTGTGCTAAACACATTTAAAAAGAATGATCCAACTAACCCAGGAGCAAGATTCTGATATCTGATAAAAGTTAAATTATTATGATCAAAGTTAAAGACAAGGCTTATTGCTGAAACATTATAAAATCTATCAACATTTAATGCGATTAAAACACTATCCCCAGGACACGCATTGACTGAATCAAGTTTTGTTACTATAGTATTCTGGGAATATAGAGAGAAGCTAAATGCAAGAAATACAGAAAGAAAAATATATTTTTTGATCTTTTCTGAAAAGAATAGAATGTAAAATTGTTTTTTCATTACAGTTTACTTTTAGTTATATAAGATTCTTGCATTGTGCATAACGCAGATGTATATGTTGGGCGTTTTTATTATTCTTATTTTTACACGAGTGAGTAAAGATAGTAAAATTGTAGATACTTTGCTAAAGGAGTGTACCAGCCTTACATATACATAATGTTGAACTAAATCCCTGCGGGATAGCTCTTATCAAAGGTAATAATAACTTTTCTTATGCAAATACTTATAACTGTAATTATTCACCAAAAAATTTACAGTTATGAGAAAGAGAACCAGTCCAACAATTCTGGAACGTGCTATTTACCATGTTCCGGAATTTGAGAATGTAATTAAAAAACTATCACAGCAGGTCACGCTTCGTGGTCAAAGTAAAAGTACCTTGGATAATTACACCAGGCGTATTGCCCTTTTTGTGATACATTTTGAACGACTCCCCGAACAGGTTAGCGAAGATGAGATCAATGAATACCTTGTGTCCCTGGCACGAGATCCCAAATCGCCTTCCCGTAGCAGCTTCAAGCATATGGTATACGGCCTGCGATATTATTACCGCATACTTGGTATGAACAAAAAAGCAATAGCGCTTCCATCATTAAAAAAAGATACAAAGTTGCCTGTAATCCTGAACCGCTCTGAATTAAAACAGCTGTTTTCTGCGCCTACACTTCTGAAACAAAGGATTGTTCTTACGCTGATCTATTCAGCCGGTCTGCGTGGTCAGGAAGTGATAAACCTGAAAATATCTGATGTCGATCTCGAACGCATGACTATCCACATTCGTGAGAGTAAATACAAAAAAGACCGTATTGTCCCCCTTTCCCCAACCATGGCCATTGGCCTGAGAAAATACCTGAAGGCGGAAAATCCTCATATTTGGCTTTTTAACGGGAAACAACAACCAGGCAGCCAATACAGCATGCGTGGATTGTCATGGGTGATGCGTGAAAACCTTAAAAAGACATCTGTTACCAAAGATGTTAACCTGCATAGTCTGCGCCATAGTTATGCTACTCATTTACTTGAAGAAGGAATAAATATTGTCACCCTGAAGGAATTGCTGGGACATGCCGAAATAACAACCACTATGATATACCTTCATGTGGCACAATGTGAACACATTAAACCTCACAGTCCGCTGGATACCCTTTATGGCAGGAACCAAAAATAAGTATGAACTTGCAGGGTTAGTTAAAGGTTTTGGCAAGGCATTGATCGATCAGCAAAACTTATCTCCACAACAAACAAAAGCACTGTTCAATATTTTGCAGTGTCGCACGGCTTCCTTGGGCGGACACGAAGAAGTTTGCGATTGTTGCGGAAAAATTCGTTATAGTTATAACAGCTGTGGCGACCGTCACTGTCCCAAATGCCAGAATACCAAACAGGCCATATGGATAGAAAAGCTAATAAACACTACACTTGCGGTAAAACATTATCACATTATATTTACCGTTCCCCATTGCCTGAATGATGTATGCCTGTGGAACGACAGGATGTATTACAACACTCTTTTCAGTGCTGTATGGCGAACCCTGCACAGCTTCGGATACACGCATTTTGGAGTGGAAACAGGCGCTGTTGCGGTATTACACACCTGGGGTGAGAATCTTATGCTACACCCTCATCTCCACTGTATTGTTCCTGCTGCAGGGTATTCGCTTAAAGGCCAATGGAAAAATATAGGTAAATATGAGAATTACCTTTACCCGGTACACCAGCTCAGCGATACCTTCAAAGGCAAATTCCTGGACAGCCTGAAACGTGCTCTCACAAAAAAAGAGATGCCCGGTGCTTTTGACAGACATATCCAAAAAGCATACAACACAAGATGGGTAGTACATAGTGAAGCATCATTGGCCGAAGCAGAACATGT
>JAIOTT010000353.1 GCA_021106655.1 Bacteroidales bacterium | reverse complement strand
CCGACAGTTACAGTGGGATTTATCGTTTAAGAGAAACCGGAAGAGGTAACGGTATTGAAACCTATGATATGAATGAGGGAACCAACTATGGCAACGCAGTTGATTTCGAAGATACAGATAATTACTGGGATAATGTAAACCCTCAACAGGATGAGGTTGCTACAGATGCTCACTGGGGAGCTGAATCTACTTATGACTATTATTGGCTTGAACACGGAAGAAACAGTATTGACGGTAATGGATTTGCTCTTCGAAGCTATATACATTATGATGTTGCTTATGCCAATGCATTCTGGGATGGCCAGCGTATGACCTATGGAGATGGTGATGGGGTTGTATGGAGCCCGTTAACAGCACTTGATATTTGCGCACATGAGATAACACACGGACTTACATCATTTACAGCAAACCTAATTTACTCCTACGAATCAGGAGCCCTTAATGAAGCATATAGCGATATATTTGGGTGCTCGGTAGAATGGTACGCAAAGCCTACAATGGCTAACTGGCTGATGGGTGAAGATATTGGCAGCCCTCTCAGGTCAATGCAAGACCCAAATGCTTTTAATGACCCTGATACTTATCTTGGCAATTACTGGGCTACCGGACCAGGCGATTATGGTGGTGTTCATACAAACTGTGGTGTATTGAGTTATTGGTACTACCTTTTATCTGATGGCGGAAGTGGTGTTAATGACAATGGAGATGCATACAATGTTAGTGGCCTTGGTCTGGATACAGCAGGTGCTATTGCATTCAGAACATTAACTGTATATCTGATTCCATCGACACAGTATATTGACGCGAGGTTTTATTCCATACTTGCTGCAAATGATCTATACGGAGCTTGTTCCCAAGCTGTACAATCTACAACTAACGCATTCCATGCCGTTGGAGTTGGAAATGCATACATACCTGGTGTACAAGCTGATTTTTCTGCTGACCTCACAGCATTTTGTGATGTGCCTGCAACAGTTAACTTTATTAATCAGTCAAACAATGCAACAACTTTTTCCTGGGATTTCGGCGATGGTAGTACAAGTACTGCTGTAAATCCTTCACATACATATACAAGTTTTGGAACTTTTGATGTTAAATTAATAGCTGACGGAGGAAGCTGTGGTATTGACAGTATAACTAAAGTTGCATATATTGATATAGACCCTGGAAATCCTTGTATAATAATCATTCCGCAAAATGGAACTGCTTCCAGTAATTCATGTTTTGGCAAATTGTTTGATAGCGGTGGCACAGGCAATTATCAGGATAATACTAATAGTACTTTTACCATAAATCCGGTAGGTGCTTCAAACGTAACGCTTTCTTTCCTATCCTTTGGGTTTGAAGTTGGTTACGACTATTTATATATTTATGACGGCCCAAACACTAGTAGTCTTTTGATTGGGCAATACGACGGCAATACACTACCCAACGGAGGAACAATAATATCAACGAGTGATGCGATAACTGTCCAACAAATAACTGATGGTGGTGTTACAGATATAGGTTTTGAACTTGACTGGAGTTGCAATTATCCTACATCTCCACCAGTTTGTAACTTTTTATTATCAGATACTATAAGTTGTAGTGGAGAAATTAAGTTTACAGACATCTCAACTAATGGACCGAGTTCATGGCTTTGGGACTTTGGTGACGGGTATAATTCAACTCAAAAAAATCCTTTTCATATTTATACAGTACCAGGAACATACACAGTGAAACTTGTCGCATCCAATGTTTTTGGATCTGACTCACTCACTATGACAAATGTCCTTTTAATTAATATCCCTCAAGCCCCGGTAACAACCTCCGGATCACATTGTGGCCCTGGATCAGTAGCATTATTCGCCACGGGATCAGACTCCCTGTATTGGTATGATGATGCTGTTACAGGTAATCTTGTAAATACCGGATCCGGCTTTAATACACCTGTACTGTCTCAAACAACAAATTATTACGTTGAAAATGTTATTGGAGACCCTCCGGCCTTTGGTGCAAAACCGGATAACTCAGGAGGCGGAAGTTATTACTCATCTCCTACTTCACATTATCTTGTTTTTGATTGCTTTGAAACTGTAAAACTGGTCTCTGTAAAAGTTTATGCTAATGGTGGAGATTACAGAAATATCGAGCTACGAACAAGTACTGGTGTGGTGATCCAGGACACAAATATTTTTATTCCTGATGGCGAAAGCCGGATCACTTTGAATTTCGACTTGCCAATAGCCTCAAACCTGAGATTGGCAGGGCCTGATGTCCCAAATTTATACAGGAATAATAATGGTTTGTCCTATCCTTATTTTGTAAGCAATTTTATTGAAATTAAATACAGTAGTGCTAACTCAAACCCAACAGGATTTTACTATTTTTTCTATGATTGGGAAGTGGAAGGTGAACAGTGTTTTAGCACCAGAACTATGGTTACAGCTACTATCAACAACTTCCCTGCAGCAGGATTTACACTGCTTAATAATGACCCGATTGTTGATTTTACTGATGCATCTTCAGATGCAGGCAGCTATTACTGGGATTTCGGAGATAACTCTTATTCAAACCTTGCGAGCCCTTCACATACATATACTTCAAATGGTGTTTATGCTGTAAAACAGATAGTTGCAAATTCATGCGGGAGTGATACTGCAGAAAATTCAGTTAACATTAGTTCAATACTGAGTGGATATAGCGTGATCGGAAATATTACATACAATAATACACCACCATCAACAATAATGAATAATGTTAAAACCTATTTGTTTGATGACTTTGGAAATCTAAAAGATTCTACAATTACTGATGTTAATGGTGATTACATTTTCACAGGAGTGATCCCAGGAAATTACACCACTGAACCCAATTGCACAAAAACCTGGGGTGGCTCAAACTCAAGCGATGCTCTGGCAGTAATGAAACACTTTGTTAATATTCAAGCATTGACAGGGCTACCATTACTTGCAGCTGATGTAGATGTTAGTAGTTATATTAATACTGCCGATGCTCTTATGATCGCTCAACGCTTTGTACTGATGATAAATTCATTCCCTTCCGGAGACTGGGTTTTTGAAAACAACCCCCTTGTGATCACACATAATAATATTATTAATGATTTCAAAGGTTTATGTTATGGTGATGTTGATAAATCATATGTTCCTCCATCAGTAAAAATATCACCATCCCTTAGTCTTGAAAATTCCGGAATTATTGAAATAAATTCAATTAATGAATTTGACATCCCATTAAAAGCTGGCACCGACATGAAGGTAGGTGCAGTTTCACTTGTTTTGGAATATCCTAATGACTTAATTGATATAATAGGGATAAAGATTAATAGTGATGAAGGAACTTTAGTGTATAATACTATCAATGATCAGTTAAGAATATCCTGGTACAGCCTTTCACCAAAAAAGCTTACAACAGGTGAAACTTTATTGTACATAACGGCCAGATGTAAATCGAATGTTGATGAAGGTGAAATCTTCTTTACACTTAATCATCAGAGTGTTCTTAGCGATAACAATGCTGAAACAATTAATAATTCCACTCTGCTCATACCAAAAATTATTTTTAGTTCTCAAAAAAAATATTTCCTTGGTGATAACTATCCAAATCCATGTACAGGAATGACTGATATTGAATATACTCTGGCCGAAAATGCCAAAGTAAGCCTGATAGTTTATAATTTTATAGGAGAAAAAATTGCTATTATTGTTGATGAACAACAGGATGAAGGAAATTACAAAATTACTTACGATGGTTCAGGTAATACTGCAGGGATATATTTCTATAAGCTTGAAGCTGTTGGTTTGGGTCAAACTTATTTTGCAACAAAAACAATGATCATTTCAAATTAATTTATTGATATTTGCACATCCTGTTACAGGAAATTTTTAAGAAATTTATTGTCTAACTTAAATATTTATTAAATGAAAAAAGTTTTATTACTTTTTACTGCTTTTGTATTTAGTGTATCTCTTCATGCACAAAATTCATTCCTCTCATTTTCAAAGAACAGTAAGCTTACAACGGCTGAAGAAATTGTTAGAAATATTAATGATCAAAACCTGGAATATTTGGAAATTGAATATAATTTTCCGGGTGCTGTAGTCAGCGAGAAAAATGCAAATAATGAAACTTATCAGTATTTGCATATTGATGGATTTAGTTACCTGAAAGAGGTTGGTAAGCCTGCTTTACCTGCGCACATTGATATGATAGCCATACCTTACGGAGCAAGTGCAACAGTTAAAATACTGTCGGTCACATCTGTTGAGTATGTTGACTATCTTATTTACCCAACATTAAAACCTGCCCTCGACACTTATGGTGCACCTGAACCGGATTTTGAGATCGATCAACAGTTTTATAATTCAGATATCACCTATCCCGATCAACCTGTCAGCATTTCGAAGATAATGAAATACCGTGGTAATGCAATGGCTCAGGTCAGGATATGCCCTGTACAATATAATCCTCTTAAGAGGAAAATAAGAGTTATATCGAATATTAAGTATAGAATAGAGTTTTCCAATTCAAATTCATTTTTTTCTCCACAAAAGCTTTCTGATAATTTCATGAAGGTATATCCAAATTATGTGCTTAACAGCAACAGTATTAGAACTGAAATAAATAAGATTAAAAAGAACCAGAGTAAAAGTAAGGGTGTTACAGGCCCTAGTAAAAATTATATCATAATTACACATTCTGATTTCCTTACTGCAGCTGATACACTCGCTCAATGGAAAAGGCAGTTAGGATATTCTGTTGAAGTAATATCACAAAGCAGCTGGACAACTACTGAGGTTAAATCAGCAATTCACGATCGTTATGATAACTGGAATCCAAAGCCGGATTATTTTCTGATTATTGGTGACCAGCCGGACGTACCGGGAGAAATGATGGGAAGTCATCCAACTGACCTATACTATGCATGTATGGATGGTTCTTCAGATTATATCCCTGATATGGGACATGGAAGAATATCTCCGGCTTCTTCTGTTCAGGCTGATATGATAGCCCAAAAAATCATTAATTACGAAAAATACCCGGTAAACAATGCGGCTTATTATAGCCAGGGAACCCACTGTGCTTACTTCCAGCATGCAGGAGGAGGATATGCCGAAAGAAGATTTGCTCAAACAGCTGAGGAGATCAGAGATTATATGGTTGATACCATTAACTATAACGTGGAACGAATATATGTAACCGATGCAAGCACTACCCCAACAAACTGGAACAATGGATATTATTCTGCAGGAGAGCCATTACCTTCATACCTGCTGAAACCTGGCTTTGCGTGGGATGGTGGTTACAATGAAATAATCAACGCTATAGATAACGGAACATCATATGTATTGCATCGCGACCATGGTGGAGTAAACCTATGGGGAGATCCTTATTTTGATAAATCCCATATCGATATGCTAAATAACCAGGATCAGCTTCCGATAGTTTTCAGTATCAACTGCCTGACCGGAAAATATTCAGAAAATGAATGTTTTGCCGAAAAATTCCTCAGAAAAGATAATGGTGGATGTGTGGGTATTTTTGCTCACTCAGAAGTTAGCTATAGCGGATATAATGATGGACTGGCATTTGGGTTGTTCGATGCTATATGGGCAGACCCGGGACTTATTCCAAACTTTACAGGATCAAACGGAATTCCAAATCCAATAGTAACACCTCACAACAACATTTATACTATGGGTGATGTTGCTAATCAGAGCTTGATCAGAATGGATGAAACATGGGGCGACGATCAATATACTTTCGAATTATTCCATTATCATGGTGATCCTGCTATGAAAATATGGACAGACGTTCCTGTTCCTATTACTTCAGTTCATGGCGACTCCATATTATGCAATAATGATACAATATTTGAAATTACAAGTTCCTCTTGTCCTGATGGACTAGCTACTTTAGTAGTAGAGGATGAACTTGTTGGCCAGGTGCAATTAGTAAATGGCACAGGAACAATAAACTTTGCTCCTGTTGCAGGTAACTATGCATTATTAACAATATCCAAACATAATTATAAGCCATATATTAGTTTAATACCAATCTATGGTGGTTGTATTAAAGCTAAGTTTTATGCAAGTAAACTGCAAACCTGTTTACCTGACAGCATTATATTTATGGACAACTCATCAGGTACTGTTACATCCTGGTCGTGGGATTTTGGAGTTGATGCAGTACCTGCTACAGGAAATACAGCAGGCCCATATACAGTTCATTATACAAGCTACGGTCCAAAAATTGTTTCACTTACAGTTTCCGGTCCAAGTGGAACTTATGTTGTAACAAAAAATGTCATGATCGATCAGTATTGTGAATTTATTACACCACCTAGTGGAACTTTAACTATTACTACTTGTCCGGGATTATTGTATGATGATGGTGGTACAAGTAATTACTCCAACGGCACCAATGGATTTGTTACGATTAACCCTCCCGGTGTTGCAAGTGTAGTTCTTAATTTTCAATCATTTAATTTTGAAGCCGGATACGATTATCTGTATATTTATGATGGTCTTGACTATAACGCTCCGCTTATCGGACAGTATGATGGTACAAACCTTCCTAATGGAGGAACTATAACTTCAACATTTGGGCCAATAACACTTCGCCAGACTTCAGATGGAGGTGTTACAGAATCAGGCTTTGAACTGATCTGGACATGTAACTATCCTAATCAACCTCCAGTTGCTAATTTTGTATTTTCAGACACAGCTACCTGTATCGGAATAATTGATTTTATGGATTACTCAACAAATCTTCCTGACACATGGTACTGGGATTTTGGTGACGGTAACTCATCAAATACTCAAAACCCTACTCATGTTTACACAAGCAACGGCACTTATTCAGTAAAGCTAATTGTAAGCAATTCCTTTGGAAATGATTCTATTACTAAATCCAATATTATAGTTGTTGACCGTCCTGGTGCTCCCGTATCATCAAATGTAACAATATGTGATTCCGGCTCAGTTATATTAACAGCAACAGGTGCCGGCATTTTAACATGGTGGGATTCACCTGTTGGAGGAATGCTTCTTGATTCCGGGGCAACATATACTACTCCTGTATTAACAAATACAAGCAGTTATTATGTTGAAGATGATGTTCAGGGTCCATCAGTTTATGGTGCAAAATTTGATAATACCGGAGGTGGGGGAAACTACTCATACAACTCAACCCATTATCTTGTTTTTGATTGTTATGTTCCTACAAAACTAACTTCAGTTAAAGTATATGCAAATGGAGCCGCTAACAGAACTATTCAGCTTCAGGATGCATCGGGATCTGTTTTACAAACGATTACCGCAAATATTCCGGATGGAGAAAGCAGAGTAACACTTGACTTTGATGTTCCGGCAGGAACTGACCTGAGGCTTGTTGGACCTCCTTCACCAAATCTGTACAGAAATAACAACGGCCTCTCCTACCCTTATCCCCTCGGAAACCTTATGACCGTTAAACATAGTAGCGCCGGATCCAATCCTACTGGTTATTACTATTTCTTCTACGACTGGGAAATTAAAGGTGAATTATGTATCAGTCCAAGAACTGAGGTTACAGTAACAATTGAGCAACCTCCAATTGCTGATTTTGGTTTTATTAATAATGATCCTATATTAATTTTTAATGATCTATCAAGCAATGCAGCTACATATTTATGGAACTTTGGAGATGGCAACACTTCAACCACTGTAAATCCAACTCATAATTATACCGCTAATGGTATTTACGACATAAAATTAGTTGTATCTAATTCTTGCGGCTACGACTCTGTAACTTATACTGTTACAATCAATGGAAATACCATAGGATGCAATGTTGATGGAGTTATTGCTTATAATAATCTTATTTTATCTTCCATGAACAATGTGAAAGTTTATCTTGTAGATGATGGAAATACAGTTATTGACTCAACTACTACAGATAATAACGGCTATTATAATTTCAATAATGTTCTTCCTGGTTCATACTCCTTTACTGCCACAACCAATAAAATATGGGGAGGTGGTAATGCTACAGATGCACTTGCAATTATGAAGCATTTTGTGAACCTTACTCCTTTATATGGCTTAAATCTTACTGCTGGCGATGTAGATGCAACCGGTTTTATAAATACAACTGATGCTCTTCAAGTTGCCCAAAGATTTGTACAGATGATAAACTCATTTCCTAGTGGTGACTGGTGCTTTGAAGAAGTCACATTCACAATTGACGGTTCAACCTCATAGTTGAATAACGACTTTATGGGAGAATGTTATGGAGATGTGGATGGATCATATATTCCTCCAGCCAAACTAGCTCCGGGAATTGTCCTCGATAAGAAAGGACTTCAAACTATCGAATCCTTTTCAATATTTGATTTGCCGGTATATGTTATCGAAACTGTTGAAGTCGGAGCTATGTCAATAATCTTTGAATTTAGTGAAGAACTTTTTATTATTGAGTATGTTGAGTTTCTAGGTGATTTGGAAACAGAATTCTTGTATAATGTCATTGATGGGAAACTATTTATTTCGTGGTACAACATTAATCCAATAAACCTTCATAGTGAAAGCCCTGTATTCAATATAAAAATAAAAACACTAAATCTGGAAACTGCTGAAAATGAAGAAATTTATTTCAATATTCTCGGTAACAGCGAAATTGCTGATAAAGATGCCCAGAAAATTGAGAATGTTAAGTTTAGCATGCCTGAATTGAGAATTTCAGCAGATCATGGTTATTATCTAAGTCATAATCATCCGAATCCATTCAATAAGACTACTGAGATAACATTTAGCATTCCTGAGTCAGGAAATGTAATTCTCAAAGTTTATAACCTTCTAGGTGAAGAAATTTCAGTTCTTGTAGATGAGAATAAAGAGGCTGGTT
>JAIOTT010000061.1 GCA_021106655.1 Bacteroidales bacterium | reverse complement strand
GAAAAAATCATGAACCGTATCACTGTTCTTCTCGCATACCATATCAATATGGCTTTGAAGAACAACAGACTTTACTTTTTCCATGCCAGGTGTAGCAGGTTTTCTGATCAGGATGTTCCCAATCTCATCCCTGAGAACCTCCAATTCAAGGTCGTTACCAACATTAACTATATATTCTATGATCTTTTCCTCATGCTTTGAAGGGCGGGGAATATTTAAAATTTCTTTAAAATAAAACCAAAGTTTTTCTGGTTTCAGAGTGAGGAGTTCAGTGTTCATTACGATATAATTTATTAGATTTTCTTTAATTTACTGATAGCATCAGTAGGATTTTTACTCCTAAATACTGCATTGCCTGCAACCAATACGTCAGCTCCGGCGTCGATCAATTTCTTGAAATTACCAAGGCTTACACCTCCATCTATTTCAATAAGAGCTTTTGAGTTTTTTTTAAGTATAAGTTCTTTAAGTCGGGATATCTTGGAATAAGTATTTGGAATGAATTTTTGACCGCCATAGCCGGGATTAACTGACATTAATAAAATAAGTTCAAGTTCGTTAATGATATCTTCAAGTAAAATAATATTTGTGTGAGGGTTTAGTACTACTCCGGCTTTTAATCCAAGCGATTTAATTGCAGATACTGATCGGTGAAGATGTGTTACAGCTTCATAATGTACGCTTATTATATCTGCTCCTGTGTTTTTTAATTTCTCAAAATATCTGTCAGGATCAACGATCATGAGGTGGACATCGAGTGGTTTTTTAGCATATTTGTTGATCTGTTCAATAACAGGAAAACCAAATGAAATATTTGGAACAAAAACACCATCCATAATATCCAGGTGAAACCAGTCAGCCTCACTCTTATTGATCATGTCAATGTCATTACGAAGATTGGAAAAGTCAGCAGATAATATCGATGGTGCAATTAAGTGACTCATTTTTATTACCCAAGGTATGTTTTCAGTATTTTACTTCTTGAAGTGTGTTTCAGTCTTCTAATAGCTTTTTCTTTGATTTGCCTTACGCGCTCTCTTGTTAAATCGAATTTTTCGCCAATTTCTTCAAGGGTCATTGGGTGGCTTCCATTCAGTCCAAAATAAAGACGAACAACATCAGCTTCTCTACTGGTCAGGGTAGATACAGCTCTTTCGATTTCTTTTCTGAGAGAGTCATATAATAATTCAGTTTCCGGAGTTGGCCCTTCATCAAAACGTAATACGTCGTACATATTATTATCTTCATCCTGTACTAATGGAGCATCCATTGATACGTGACGACCTGAATTTTTTATTGATTCTTTGACCTCATTTTCAGAGATTTCGAGTAGATGCGCAATTTCATCAGCTTTTGGCTCTCTTTCGAATTCTTGTTCCAGACGTGCATAAGCCTTGTTAATCTTATTGATAGAGCCAATTTTGTTTAAAGGCAAGCGAACAATTCTGGATTGCTCGGCAAGGGCCTGTAAGATTGATTGACGTATCCACCAGACAGCATAGGAAATAAACTTAAATCCTCTTGTTTCATCAAATCTCTGAGCAGCTTTAATTAGTCCGAGGTTACCCTCATTAATCAAATCCGGAAGACTTAATCCTTGATTTTGGTATTGTTTAGAAACAGAAACAACAAATCTTAAATTTGATTTAGTGAGTTTCTCCAGGGCAAAATGATCACCTTGTTTGATTTTTTGAGCTAATGTTACTTCCTCATCAGCAGTGATCAATTCAACTTTACCAATTTCCTGTAAATATTTATCTAATGAAGCAGTTTCCCTATTGGTAACTTGCTTGGTAATTTTTAGTTGCCTCATAAATTATTTTGAATTTCTATTGTCAATGCGGCAAATTGTACGAAATGCATGTGTTTTGGTTACAGAATTATTATTGTTTATCAGGTCTTGGCAACAAAACTTTCCTGGATAATTTTAGTTTACCCGTTTTTTTATCTATATCAATGAGTTTTACTTCAATTTTATCACCAGTTTTTAAAACATCATTTACATCATTAATACGTCTCCATTCAATTTCAGAGATATGTAATAAACCATCTTTACCAGGAATAATTTCTACAAATGCACCAAAGGAAGTAATGTTTTTTACTGTACCATTATATACTTCTCCAATTTCGGGGACTGCAGTAATATTTTTTATCCACGTTTTAGCGGCTTCAATTGATTCAAGATCATTTGACATGATATCTACAATTCCAAATTCTCCAACTTCTTCAATATTAATTGTTGTGTTGGTCTCAGCTTGAATTTCCTGAATGATTTTTCCTCCGGGGCCAATAATTGCACCAATGAATTCTTTTGCAACAGTTAATGTGATTATTCGTGGAGCATGTGCTTTGTAGTCAGCATTTGGTTTGTCAATAGTCTTGGCCATTTCATCCAGAATATGGATTCTGCCATTCCTGGCTTGTTCAAGCGCATCAGCAAGTATCTCATATGGAAGGCCGTCAACTTTAATATCCATCTGACAGGCAGTTATACCATCACGAGTACCTGTAACTTTAAAATCCATATCTCCAAGGTGATCTTCATCACCCAGAATATCTGATAATATGGTATATTTTCTAGTCTCATTGTCCATTATTAATCCCATTGCAATGCCCGATACAGGTTTATGTATTTGAACCCCGGCATCCATAAGTGCAAGTGTACCCGCACATACAGTAGCCATAGATGAAGATCCGTTAGATTCGAGAATATCCGAAACAAGTCTTATTGTGTAAGGATTTTCAGGGTCATTTGGGATAACATTTTTTAAAGCACGAGGTGCAAGGTTGCCATGTCCAACTTCTCTCCTGGATGTGCCTCTGATTGGTTTAGCTTCTCCGGTTGAAAACCCCGGGAAATTATAATGAAGGATAAATCCTGCTTTGCCTTCAATAATTGCACCGTCAATTATTTGCAGATCATTTTTTGATCCAAGTGTAAGGCTGGTTAGCGATTGTGTTTCACCTCTGGTAAAAATTGCAGAACCGTGGGCTGCAGGAAGGTAATCTACTTCACTCCAGATAGGTCTGATCTCGTCAGGTTTTCTGCCATCCAGACGTATTTTTTCATCAATGGCCATATTCCTTACAGCATCTTTATGAATATCATGGAAATAATTTTCTATTAATACTGCTTTTTCTTCTCTTACTTCTTCATCAAGGCTTTCAATGTATTCTTGTTTTATAGCATCAATAGCATCTTTTCTCTCAGATTTTATATTTATGCATTTTCTTGAAGCTTCATAAAGTTTATCGTAGCTTGAACTTCTTATCGCATCGCATAGATCCTGGTCACTTTCATCACCCTGATATTCCAGTTTGACTTTTGATTTTTCAACTTCTGAAGCTAATTCAATTTGTATCTGACATTGTTCTTTAATTGTTTCATGAGCAAATTTAATAGCTTCAATAAGATCAGATTCAGCAACTTCTTTCATTTCACCTTCAACCATCATAATATTATCCATTGTTGCTGCAACGATAATGTCGAGGTCAGCATTTGGAATATCTGAAAAATTTGGATTTATGATAAATTCTCCGTTAATTCTGGCAACACGTACTTCAGATATTGGACCATTAAATGGAATATCAGATACTGAAATTGCTGCTGAGGCAGCTAAGGCTGCGAGTGAATCAGGCATTATCTCTTTATCGGCAGAGATAAGGGCGATTTGCACTACGATATCAGCATGATAATCTTTAGGAAAGAGGGGACGAAGTGCCCGGTCGACCAAGCGACAAATTAATATTTCATAATCAGAAGGCCTGGCTTCTCTCTTAAAAAAACCTCCTGGAAATCTTCCGACGGCGGCATATTTTTCTTTATAATCTACGGATAGTGGAAGGTAATCCACACCTTGATTGGCTTCTTTTTTTGTTACAACAGTAGCAAGTAACATAGTGCTACCCATTTTTACAACAACGGCTCCGTTAGCCTGTTTAGCAAGCTTACCGGTTTCAATGGAAATAATTCTTCCATCATTAAGTTTTAATTCTTTTGTAATAGCGTTCATAATTTTGTTTTTTCATTAATTACCAGAAACCATAAGCGTAGTTTCTTTAGAGTAATTAGAAATCGTTTATATTTGTTTATGCTTAAATT
>JAIOTT010000199.1 GCA_021106655.1 Bacteroidales bacterium | reverse complement strand
TAAGATCAGGAAGAAAAGTGTTATTGAAAAGAGTTGAAATTTGCTTTTTTTTCCTAGTATTAATAATCCAAATAGGGACAGGAAGAGCAGGGGAGTGTAAACAAAAAGTCCTTTTCTGAAGCTGAACAGAACATTCCATATTTGTGGGGTTGTAAAATAAAAACCTTCATCCTTATAGGTCCATACAAAAAAATCACCGGACTGTATAAACCATATATATATTTGTAAGAACCATATTCCTGACAAAATAAAGCAACTGATGGTTATACTCCTTATTGAGCTGATAAGAGTAAATGTCTTTCTGAAGTTTGAAAAAGATCCAGCAAGAAAAGGGATTATTAATAAGATTAACCCATTAAGAGGACGAATCAGTACAATAAGACCAAATGCCAATACTCCCAGATAAAGATATTTTGTTTGTTGAGTGTTGATCAACTTTTTTATAAAATACAGGAAAGAAGTAATGAAACACCATGAATATATATGAGACATAGAAGGTGAGATCACTGAATAGGTTAGCAAATTTGTACCAAATGCAATGAGAATAAGAACAAGAGCGATTATAGTGTTCTTAATTGCATATTGTAATAATAGTAATCTCAAAAAGATAAGACCCAAAAGGAGATAGAACAGTCCGGCAAGACTAATGGCTTTATGAAAAGGAGGGGAATAGCCATCCAGATTATCACCTTGAAAATACGCTATTGTGTAACCAAGTCCGAAAAATGGAACCATAGCAACAGCAGTTCCCACAGGGTACTTATTAACTCCTCTCTTTGAGACTTCATAAATATATCGACTATCGGGGGTTTGCTTACTGATTGATTTGTTCAGAAAAATATTTGGCAAATACATGTAGTATCCCTTCCCATCGCTATTAATAATTCCAGAATAACCCTTCCCATCAATTCCTTTCCATGAATACTCCGTTATTAAAAAAAAAGAAATGATAGCTGTTAGGAGAATAGCAATATAAGGTAATGAAATGTTTAAACTCCAATTTCTAATATTGGAAATGACTGTTTTTTTTATACAACTTAACATAATTGCAATAACGCCAGATTGTCTAAAACCCATTTTGCCACTTAAAATTGTTGCTCCTGTGAGGTTAGTTCTCTGGCCTTTAACACGATTGCTTCATAAATAGGTTTCCCTTTATAAGTGCCAGACTCTCCGATAAATATTCTCAAAAGTTGTTATTGTTCTGGTAATTTCATTATCTTATGATACTTAATAGTCCTTTTGCGGCAATAAATCCGAGAAAGACAAGAAGAAGTCCAAGAATATTGTTCGCCAGAATGTTTATTACTGCCATTTTTTCTTCTCCAGACCTGAAAAGATTGATTGTCTCCAGTGCGTATGTTGAAAATGTTGTAAAGCCTCCGAGTATGCCTATGAACATAAAAGTCCGTATATTTATTGAGATGCTGGTGGTCTCCCATAGTCCCCAGATCAGTCCGATTACCAAAGAGCCTGTCAGGTTAACTGCCAGTGTTCCATATGGAAATGTCCCGTCAAGATGATAACGTGTCAGTCCTGACAGGGCATAGCGTGCAAGGGTTCCGATTGCTCCTCCAACAAGCAGTAATATTATCTTTGTCATTAATTATTTTTTAAATTATTTTCTGTGGACCGCGTACTACCTAAGATTAAAGATTTGAAGTAAGAGCTAATTACTAATTTGTGATTTTTACCTCTGGAAAATACTTCTTAAGTTTCTTCATTTCCTCTTCAGGTAAAGGGTTTCCGCTAAGCCAGATCTCTTTGAGGTTTTTAAGATTTTTGATTTTAGATGGAATCTCACTTACAGAATTGTTCCTCAGATCAAGGATCTGGAGATTTTTTAACTTACAAAAGTAATCAGGTATTTCTGTTAGAAGGTCATTTGCAAGGTGAAGGCGTTGCAGATTTGAAAGATTCCCAAATTCCTCAGGGATCTTTATTCTCTGGTTATTACCCATATTCAGTATCTCCAAACTTCTTAAGTCACCAAACTCAGGAGGCAGTTCTCTCATACCATTGCAAAAAAGGTTAAGGTCCTTCAGATTTTTTAGCTTACCGATTTCAGGTGGAAGCTTTCCCGGTCGCACTTTCGAGATATTAAGTTTTTCCAGACTTTCAAGATCACCTATTTCAGAAGGCAAACTTTTTATTTTGTCATTCCTGTATAGATTGAGTTCAACAAGCTTTTTTAATTTTCCAATCTCAGGAGGCAAGGCTGTAAGTTGATTGTGATAAAGATTAAGGATTCTGAGGTTTTCAAGATTCCCGATCTCCGCAGGTAATATTTTAATATAGTTTTTTTGCAGGTTAAGCTCCGTTAAGTTTTGTAATTTCCCGATCTCCCTTGGTAACACCTTGACTTTATTTTCCCTGAGATTCAGCACTTCAAGCTTTTTTAGCTCTTTTATTAATGGAGAAATAGAATCTACCATGTTGTTATATAAATTCAGGCGCCTTAAGTTTTCCAGTTTATATAAATTATCAGGTAGTGTATCTACTTTATTCATGTACATATTTAACTCCTGTAGAAGTTCTAATTCCGATATCCAATCGGGGATAGATGTGATTTGGTTGTTACCCAGTTTGAGCTTCTGTATGTTTTTCATGCTTCTTATTTCAACAGGGAATTCTGTGAGTTTTTTTGAGCTCAGGTCAAGATGAACTACCTTCTCCGGCTCTTGCATTGCCTGTTTTATTGAATTGAAATATACCGATCGGATTAATTCTTCAGAACTGAGTAACTCAACCTGAGCTATTGTAATATTTGTAAATGTAATGATGATGATAGTAACGAAAAATAATCCTATTCTATTCATGATTGACTTTTATATTAGATTTAATGTTTACCCCTGTGATATAGCTATGTCACAAAGTTTCTCAAAGAATGGACAAAGTTACACAAATCTTGTTAGTTATTCTTCCTGACTTTTCGACTTTTCAACCCCGTTTGGCGAAGCGTCCACGCTTCGTCAGGCAATACGCATCGTAGCGTGGTCGTTACGATGAACAGGGTTCATATGTTCAAATGTTCGCAAATTTCTGAGACAAATTCTCAATCGCCATTCGTTTGTTCGATTATTCGATTGTTCTCTTTGGCTTTCCGGCTTTCTTCCATTATCATATTAAAAAGCCACAGATTCACAGATTACTATCTTCCGACAACAGGCTCCGGTCTTCCGACTTCCCTGTTATTTGTTAACTGTAAACTGCTGATATCTTTAAAAAACAGATAGCATATTCTCTCAAAAGATCGTACCTTTGAAGCAATATAAAAAAAGGATCATGAGAAAATCACTGATATTTCTAATAATACTTACTTCTCTTATTGTTAATGCCCATGCAGGAAAGTGGATAACTATTAAGTCTGCTATCCCTGAACCTGCAAATGTTGATCTGATATCCTTATCAGGTGAAACAAGCATTATTAAGCTTAGCATTAACGGCTTTGAAATGTCGAAAGTTCAAACTTCGTCAGCAGAATCATTTATCATTTCTCTGGATGACGCAACTCCATTACTTATTAAGGATGCCCCTGACATTCCTAAGGTGACTGCTTCAGTTATTATCGGAACTAAATCAATCATGAAAGTTGAAGTAATTTCTTCAAAATACAAGGAATTTTACGGAATTGAGATAGCACCATCAAAAGGCAATCTATACAGGGATGTTGATCCTGCCACAATTCCTTTTTCTTATGGAAAGATCTATAACAAGAATGATTTTTTTCCCGGGAAGCTTGTTGGCCTGAGAGATCCGTTTTTTATAAGGGATTACAGAGGCCAGACTGTTATTATGCAGCCATTTCAATATAACCCTGTTACCAAAGTTCTCAGAGTATATTATGAAATGCTTGTTAAAGTGAGCAATATTAATCAGAAAACTAAAGCAAATATCAATCCTGTTACGACTCCATCCTCTATCGACAAGGAATTCCTGAATATCTATACGGAGCACTTTATCAATTTTTATAAAGATGCGAAATATACTCCGGTAGGGGAGCAGGGGAATATGCTTGTAATTTCACATGGACCCTTTATGGCAGAGATGCAAGTTTAAGTTAACTGGAAAAATACAATTGGTATTCCCACTGAGATGGTTGATGTTTCCACAATTGGTGGCACATCAGCAATCAAGAGCTATGTTGCAAATTATTATAATACTCAGGGACTTACTTACCTTCTCCTTGTTGGTGATGCTGCCCAGGTACCAACGAGTTCAACAGGTGCAGGAGATTCGGATAATGACTATGGATATATTGTAGGTAACGACCATTATCCTGACATATTTGTTGGTAGGTTCTCAGCTGAAACACTTGCCGATGTTGAAACACAGGTTGACAGGACTATTGATTATGAATTAAATCCCCTGGTTTTTCCGGAATGGTATAACAAAGGTATTGGTATAGCCTCCAGTCAGGGTCCGGGAGATGATAATGAATTGGATTATGAACATGTAAGGAATATGCAGGCTGACTTGTTGGCATTTACATATACAAACTGCCCTGAATTGTTTGATGGTAGCCAGGGTGGACTTGATGCTCCGGGTAACCCCAGCTCTGCTATGGTATCAGCTGAAATAAATGGCGGATCAGGAGTAATACTTTACTGCGGTCATGGAAGTACTACTAGTTGGGGATCATCAGGTTTTTCAAATAGTAATATTAATAGTCTTACAAACCTTCGAAAACTGCCGTTTATATGGTCAGTTGCATGTGTGAACGGAAACTTTGTTAATAATACCTGTTTTGCTGAAACCTGGCTTAGAGCTACTGATAACGGTGAACCTACAGGAGCTATTGCTACATTGATGTCAACTATAAATCAGAGCTGGAGTCCTCCAATGTCTGGTCAGGATGAGATGGTGGATATTCTTGTTGAGAGCTATGCTAACAACATTAAAAGAACCTTCGGGGGCTTGTCGATGAATGGATGTATGCAAATGAATGATGATTATGGCACCGGGGGAGAAAATATGACAGATACCTGGAACCTGTTCGGAGATCCTTCATTGACCGTAAGAACTGATACACCAGAGGTTATGACTGTTACTCATAATAATACAATTTTTATTGGAGCTACCCAATTCCAGATAAGTTGTAATGTTGATGATGCCTTTGTTGCTTTAACAATAGATCATCAGATCATTGGTACCGGATATATTACAGGAGGTTTAGTAAATATCAGTTTTAGTCCTCTATTAACTCTTGATACTATGACTGTCGCAGTTACCGCTTTTAATTATATTCCTTATCTGGCCGATGTCCCGATAATTCCTGCTTCAGGGCCATATGTTATATATAATGGCTGTCAGCTTGATGATAATTCAGGAAACAGTAACGGCATGGCAGACTATGGCGAGTCTATCCTTCTTGATCTGGAAATCAGAAATGTAGGTATTGCCCAGGCAAATGCAATAAATGTTAAACTTACTTCCCAGGATCCTTATATTCTAATGCTGGATACACTTGAATATTATGGAAATATTTTGGCGGATTCTGTTTTGATGATCAATAGTGCCTTTTCATTTCTTGTTATGGATTCCATTCCGGATAATCATAATGTTCTGTTTAATTTTTCAGCAACTGATGGAACAAATACATGGTCGGGAGGTTTTAATATTAAATTACATGCACCTTTCATTGAATTTGATAATTATTCTATATCTGATCCAACAGGAAATAATAATAGTAAAATCGATGCCGGCGAAACAGTTGATATGACAATCAGTATTGAAAATAACGGCTCAGCTGAAGCATTTAAAGTACGAGGAGTTTTATTGACTTCGGATCCATATATAACTATCAATACAAGCTCACCTCTTTTATATGGTGACATGCTTGCAGCAAGCAATGCCCAGCAAAGTTTTTCAATGTTTGCCGATCTGAATACACCACCAGGCCATCAGGCTGATTTTAGTTTATACGTGTATGCCGACTCAGGATATGTCTGTAATACTTCATTTCCTGTTATTGTTGGCCAGATCCCAATATTAATAATTGATCTGGATGTAAATAATAATTCAGCACCATCTATGCAAACTGCAATCCAAAGTCTGGGCCTGACTTATGATTATTATACCTCCTTCCCGGCTGATCTTAATTTGTACTCATCGGTGTTTTTATGTTTGGGGATATATTGGGACAATTATGTTCTGGATAACTCTGAGGGACAGCTGCTCACTGATTATCTTAATAATGGAGGATGTTTGTATATGGAGGGGGGAGATACCTGGTTTTATGATCAGCAAACACCGGTTCATTCAATGTTTAGTGTTAACCCCGGAGCTGATGGCTCTGCTGATCTTGGGATGCTTATTGGAGATACAGCTACCTTTACAGATGGAATGGTATTTAATTATTCTGGTGATAATAGCTATATAGATCATATTGATGCAATGAGCCCCGCCTTTTCTATTTTTCACAACCAAAATCCTTTTTATGGCAGTGGAGTTGCCTTTGATCAGGGTAGCTATAAGACAATAGCTGCTTCTCATGAGTTTGGAGGGCTTAACGATGCTGCATTTCCTTCTACCAAAGAGGAGCTAATGGCACAGTACCTCGAATTCTTTGGATTATACACTAGTGAAGTCAATGCAAGCTTTTTTGCTGTCCCAACCACAATTAGTGCCGGTAATACAATTAATTTTTATGATAACTCAACAGGAAATATTTTTATGTGGTTTTGGAATTTCCCAGGCGGTACACCACAATGGTCAAGTATTCAAAATCCTTCAGTAACTTATAACACACCTGGTACTTATGATGTGGAGCTCATCGTTTCTGATGGATTGGATTTAGACACATTGATTATCCAGAACTATATTGATGTTAGTGGAGGAATTAATAATATCTCCGGTAATGTTACCTATCATAACCCTGCTCAGACGCCGATTGATAATACCACACTGATCCTTAAAACTCTTTCAGGAATTGAAATGGATTCTGTAATAACTGATTTAAATGGAGCATATACATTTTTGGGAGTAATTTATGACGATTATGTTATTGAAATGAATTGTAAAAAAAGCTGGGGTGGTGTGAATGCTTCTGATGGATTAGAAATTATGAGACATTTTGTAGGTTTGAATTTGCTTGTAGGATTACCTTTAGTGGCTGCCGATGTTGATGCCTCAACATATATAAATACTTCAGATGCACTTATGTGTGTCCAGAGATTTGTTGGATTGATCAACTCATTTCCTGTTGGAGATTGGGCTTTTGATCAGGATACTCTTAGTATTAGTGGTGGTACTACATTCTCCTACGATCCCATGTCATTATGTTATGGGGATATGGATGGTTCTTATCTGGTGCCTGCAGGGAAAATTCAAGCTAAAATGGAACTTGTAAATGAAAGTGTTATGTATATTAATAGTGAAGAAGATTTTGAAGTTCCATTAATTATTGACAGAGATATTAGTATTTCTGCTATTTCTTTAGTTATCAATTATCCTGAAAATTTCCTTGAACTTACAAATGTAATATTTGATCAAGATGAGCATGGAAATCCTCTGTATAATGCAAGAAATGGTGAGCTTAGAATAGGCTGGTATGATGTAAATCCTATAAAATTATTAGCAGATGACAATCTTGTAATATTACAGTTCAGAGCAAAAAACCTGACTTCCTGGCCAGAAAACGGACTGGAATTGGAACTTAATACCGGTAGCGAAGTTGCTGATCAGGAGGCTAATGCAATTTGTAACATTTTGATTAAAAGTAAGAGACTTCTTGCTGAACTTTCTCCTTCCGTTAAATTTAGTCTGGATGCGAATCATCCAAATCCTTTATATGATGAAACTCAAATATCTTTTATCCTTCCTGAAGCCGCTCATGTTAATTTATCACTTTACAATATTCTTGGAGAAGAGGTGAAAATAATTCAGAGAAATAAATATTACAATGAAGGAAGGAATAAAATAGTGATGGAAAAAGGAGATCTGCGTTCTGGTATTTATATTTATAAATTAGAAGCAAACGGGCGAAAATCAAACTATTCTGCTTCTGGCAGACTGGTAATAATGTAATCTATAGACTAATAGAATTTAGACGGATAAATATTAATTTGATAAATTTTTTATTGCAACTATATGTAGTCGTATATTCTCTGTTAATTGCATGCATCAATCAATAGTATAAATGTATGTAAAGATTTGTCTTTATGTTTACTAACCACTTGCAACTAAGCACTAGTCATTGATTAAACATTAATTATATGAGAAAACTTATACTATTTTCTTCCCTATTATTTATTTTTAATATCCTCTTTGCGCAGAATGAAGGTAATATCTGGTATTTTGGAGCCAAAGCCGGACTGGATTTTAACAGCGGGAGCCCTGTTGCACTCACTAATGGTAACTTATTTGCTGATGAAGGCTGTGCCACCATGAGTGATAATACAGGTAACTTATTATTTTATACAAGGGGTGATACAGTCTGGAACCGTAACCATCAATTTATGCCTAATGGTACTGACCTCATGGGATGCTGGTCTTCATCACAGGGTGTAATAATTCTTCCATTACCCAATCTTGCCGGATACTATTACATTTTTACTGTCGATTGTGGTGAAGACAGTCTTGTAGCCGGTTTGCGATATTCTGTAGTTCAAATGTCGTTAAATGGAGGACTGGGTGACGTTACAATGAAGAACATGCCTTTAGTGCCAATGGTTACGGAGAAGATCACTGCCGTTCAACATGCTAATGGTTCTGATTATTGGATAATTACACATGAATATGGAACGAATACCTTTTTTGTTCACCTGCTTGATAATGGCGGGATAAATGTAACACCACAAACTTTCAGTATTGGATCTGTTCATGGTTCACCACCACCATATACAGGCTCTTCAGGTTCCATGAATGCATCGCATGATAGCAAAAAACTTGCCGTTGTTATCCCAGCAGGTAACCTGGTTGAGATCTTTGACTTTGATAACTCAACCGGAGCTATTTCTAATCCGCTTACTTTTCCTCCCAATCTAACATATCCATACGGTGTTGAGTTTTCACCAAATAATTCCAGAGTTTATGTGTCAATCCTTGATGGATCAATATATCAAATTGACCTTTTAGCTGGTACTATAGCAGATATTCTTAACTCTGCAATGCTTATCGGAAACCATGTTAATTCTTTCATCATTATGACCGGAGCGATGCAGATTGGAACTGATGGTAAGATATATATTGCCTGCGGATTTGATACTACGCTGGCAGTTATTGATTATCCTGATGGCTTAGGTTTATCATGTAATTTTTTAGATAACCATATTGATTTAAATGGAAGATTGTGCTGGCTTGGTTTACCTCAAATCTTTTATGATCCTGTTATTCTGGTTGATTTTACAACCGCAGATCTTTGTTTTGGAGATTCTACAATATTTACTATTCAGGATTATACTTCTGCTGGCGTTGATTCTGTTTCATGGAATTTTGGCGATCCCTCTACAGGATCAGCAAATTTTTCCACACTTTTGAATCCCAAACATCTGTTTAGCTCATCAGGAACATTTGACGTTACCTTGGTTTATTATGTTAGTGGTGTAGCAGATTCTGTAATTAAACCTGTTTTGATTTGTAACAAACCTGATGTTGACCTTGGGAATGATACAATTTTTTGTGATGGCAGCGCATTAGCTCTTGATGCCGGCCCTGGCATTAGTTATCTGTGGGATGACGGCAGCACTGATCAAATACGTATTGTTACAACTAGTGGCATGTATATGGTAAGTGTAACCAACTGCCCCGGATGTTTTGATCTTGATACAATTGTCCTGTCAGTTTTACCAGGCCCTGTTGTGGACCTGGGACCTGATCAGGTAATTTACCAGGGAAACACTATTAATCTGGATGCAGGTTATTTTCAAAATTGTACATATCTATGGTATCCTGACGGTCAAACATCAATGAGTATTATCGTTGATACTACAGGAACCTTTAGTGTAGTTGTAACAGATACATTATCAGGATGTTCCGATTCAAGTTCTATACATATCACACTTATCCTGAATCTATGTTACACCCAGGTTGACTTTAATACTTGGATAGAAGAGGCTGATCCCTCTTATGGTAACTGGAATGTTCAGGGGGGTGGACTTTCAGTCCTGCAAACAGTTAATGGCGATCCAACTTTTTATGTTACCCCCGATACTCTTATGAATGTTATTATTTCAGGTAAGATCAGTGTAAATAATTCAGGCTGGTTTCCTGATGATGATTGGGTAGGATTTGTATTTGGTTTTAAGGAACCTAATGCTTCAACAACATTTGATGATTATGATTTTTGGCTTTTCGACTGGAAGAAAGCTTGGCAGCAAAGCAGTGGAGGCTATATAGGACAAGAGGGGTTTTCATTATGCAGGGTTAATGGAACTATTCCTACATCTGATGTTGATAAATACTTTTGGGGTCATACTAATGACGCTACTTTCCAGGTTGTTGATTCGTTGTGGGGCCCAGGTCTGGGCTGGACAATGTTTCAGGAATATCGATTTGAACTTACCTATACTTCAACCCGTATTGTGATTGTTGTTGACTGGGATACAATCTTTGATATTAACGGATGTTTTGAAGCGGGAAGATTTGGGTTTTATAATTATTCTCAGAGGAATGTTTTGTATGAAGATTTTAATTATCGTCTGCGAATCGATTTCTCTCCCGACGAATCCTGTTTTGGTGAAACCGTAAATTTCATCTCAGTAGATACAAATTGTACTATCATTCCGCCAAATCTTATTAACTGGACATGGGATTTTGGTACCGGCGATTCAAGTAATCTTGTTAATCCAACATATACCTTCCCGGGTACTGGATCATATATTGTGAAGTTAATAATAGATGATTATCTGGGTTGTAATGATAGCATTGTTAAAACATTCAATGTATGGCCTAATCCTGATATAATTCCGTATCCTACCGATACAGTGATTTGTATTGGTGATTCAGTTGTACTTACAGCAACGGGGGCGAACATATACGAATGGTCCCCCGGATCAGGGCTGTCTGATTCTACCGGCTCAGTGGTTACCTCCATTCCCAGTGTAGCAACTACTTACACTATTATTGGAATTGATACAATGGGGTGCACCGGAATAGATAGTATCATAGTGGACATGAATCCACCTATGTATAATCAAATGGATTTTGATAATGTAAGCTGCTTTGGTCTCAGTGATGCCTGGGCAAAGATTATTGTAAATGGTGGAACACCACCAATGACATTTGCGTGGAGCTCCGGTGATGTAACTGATTCAATAGGAAATCTTGTAACTGCAACGTATATAGTTACAGTTACAGATTATTATAAATGTAATATGATTGACAGTGTTACCATTGTTCAACCTTCTCTTTTAGTTGCCGGTATTATAGATAGTACTAATGTATTGTGTTTTGGTGGTACTGATGGAACAGCAACTGTCTTTGCAAGTGGTGGAACACCTGGGTATACTTATTTGTGGAGTACAACACCTCCTCAATCCGGGCAAACTGCCACAAATTTATCTGCAATACAATATTTTGTTGCAGTAACGGATACTAATGGTTGTGATACTACCATTTCTGTACTTATTGCTCAGCCGGATCAATTGCTTATTAGTATTTTTGATCAGGATGAAGGATGCCCGGGAAATTGTGATGGAAGTATCATTGCTACAGTTACAGGTGGTATCAGGCCATATACCTACGTATGGAGCGCACCGATCGTACAGGTGGATTCAGCTATTACAAATTTATGCATAGGTGATTATTTCCTGAGCATAACTGACTTTAATAATTGCCCTTTATCTTCCGGCTTAATAAACATTGCCACCGGAGTTCCGATTGATGCGACTTTCATTGCCAACCCAGTGGTTGGATATGCACCTCTAGACATTAACTTTACTTTTATTGGTGCTGCTGCTCAGGATTATGATTGGGATTTTGGAGACGGATCAACTGAAACAATTCAAAATCCTATACATACTTACATGGATGAGGGTGATTTTATTGTTACCTTGATTATCAATAGTGGCTCTCCTTATTTTTGTTTAGATACATTTAATATATCAATT
>JAIOTT010000229.1 GCA_021106655.1 Bacteroidales bacterium | reverse complement strand
TAATATGAAATAAATAATAAGAGTCTTGATACTCATTACTTGATACTAAATACTCAATACTAAAGAATGGAAAAAGAATTTTTCGCACACGAAACAGCAGTAGTTGATGAAGGATGCAAGATAGGGAAGGGCACAAAGATCTGGCATTTCTCACATATTATGTCGAATTGTGAGATTGGTGAAAATTGTAATATAGGTCAGAATGTTGTGGTTTCGCCTGATGTAATTTTGGGCAAAAATGTCAAGATACAAAATAATGTATCTATTTATACTGGGGTTATTTGTGAAGATGATGTCTTTCTGGGCCCTTCAATGGTGTTTACCAATATTACCAATCCACGTAGCAAGGTTGTGAGAAAAGGTATGTATGAAAAGACACTGGTAAAAAAGGGTGCATCCATTGGTGCAAATGCAACCATTGTATGTGGGAATGATATTGGGAAGTTTGCATTTATTGGAGCCGGGGCGGTTGTTGTTAAAGCGGTTGCTGCCTATGCCTTAGTTGTCGGTAATCCTGCAAGGCAACTTGGCTGGATGAGTGAATACGGACACCGCTTGGATTTTGATAAAAATGGCATAGCTCTTTGTCCGGAAAGTAATGAGAAATATCTCCTGGAGAATAATATAGTCAGGAAAGTAATTAAATAGGTGTCTGAATTTTCACAGAAGAACAAAAATATTAAAATGAAAGAGAGATGTAATTTTGCTATTATCGGTGCTGCAGGATATATTGCTCCAAGGCATATGAAAGCAATTAAAGAAATAAATTGTAATCTTGTTGCTGTCCTGGATAAATTTGATTGCCTTGGGGTTATAGATAGTTATTTTCCCAATGCCGACTTTTTCCTTGAGCCGGAGAGATTCGACCGCTATTTATACAAACGTAAAAGCAGTGAGGACAGGAAAATTGATTTTGTAAGCATTTGCTCGCCAAACTATCTTCATGACTCACACATCCGACTTGCATTAAGAAATGAAGCAAATGCTATTTGTGAAAAACCTATTGTTCTCAACCCCTGGAATATTGATGCACTGAAACAAATTGAAATAGAGACAGGAAAAAAGACATATAACATTTTGCAGCTAAGATATCATCCTGCTATTATTAAACTCAGAGAACAAATTTCCAATGGACCCAAAGACAAAATTTATGATATTGATCTTACATATATCACAAGCAGAGGGAAATGGTATTTTTGGTCATGGAAAGGAGATGAAGCAAAGTCAGGTGGCGTTGCAACGAATATTGGCATACATTTTTTTGATATGTTAACATGGATATTTGGAGAAGTGAAGGAGAATATTGTGCATAAATCCAATATTAAAGAAGCTGCGGGATTTCTTCAATTTGAAAAAGCAAGGGTGAGATGGTTTTTAAGTGTTGATTATGAATCACTACCTGAAAAAATTAAAAATGAAGGCCAACGTACATACAGATCCCTGACAATTGAGGGAGAAGAGTTTGAATTTAGTGGAGGGTTTACTGATCTCCATAACCTTAGTTATCAGAATATTTTAAATGGGCAGGGATGGGGAATTGATGATGCAAAACCCTCTGTTGAAATAGCATATAATATCAGAAATGCAGAAGTTGTGGGCTTAAAAGGAGACTATCATCCTTTATTAAAAGGATAATGATTAACATTAAACAAAATAATGAATATATATCGGAAACTACTTAATAAGGAAGCAAAACTATCATTAATAGGATTAGGTTATGTTGGATTACCAATTGCTCTTGAATTTGCAAAACATATTTCTGTCATTGGTTTTGATATTAGTGAGGAACGGATCAAAATGATGAAAAGCAGGAACGATCCCAGTAATGAACTGTCATCCTCCTCTTTTGATAATTGTGATATCCATTTTACAACAAGGCCTGGTGATTTGAAAAATGCTGACTTTCACATAATTGCTGTTCCGACCCCCATTGATGATAACCATATGCCTGATTTAAGAATTCTTCTGAGTGCAACAAAAACAGTTGGTAAGGTTCTTAAAAAAGGTGATTATGTTGTTTATGAATCAACTGTTTATCCCGGCGCGACAGAAGAAGATTGTATTCCGATCCTTGAAGAAATGTCAGGCTTGAAATGCGATGATGATTTTAAGATTGGATTTTCGCCGGAAAGGATTAATCCCGGAGATAAGGTGCACACTATTTCTACAATTAAAAAAATAGTTTCTGCATGCGATGAAGTTTCACTTGAGAATATTGCAAAAGTTTATGAAATAGTTGTAAAAGCCGGCGTTTATAAAGCATCATCCATAAAAGTAGCTGAAGCAGCTAAAATTATTGAAAACACTCAGAGAGATGTGAATATCGGATTGATGAATGAGTTGTCAATGATTTTCGACCGTATGGGTATTAATACATATGAAGTTCTTGAAGCCGCCGGGACAAAATGGAATTTTCTTAAATTTTATCCCGGATTGGTTGGAGGCCACTGTATAGGAGTTGATCCTTATTACCTGACCTATAAAGCTAAAAAATTCAGATATGACCCGCAGATAATTAATTCCGGACGCTTTGTAAATGATTCCATGGGATTTTATGTTGCAAGGCAGCTTGTAAAAAAGATCATTGCTGCCGGGAAAAGTGTTTCTCATTCAAAAGTTCTGATTATGGGAGCAACATTTAAAGAAGATGTTAGTGATATCAGGAATTCTAAAGTCGTGGATATAATATCAGAGTTAAAATCCTATGGCGTTTATGTGGAAATTACAGACCCGTTTGCCTCAAAGGATGAGTTTTATGATGAATACAATATTAAACTTGTTGATGATATTTCTGATGATTATGATGCTGTGATCGTTGCTGTTAATCATAAACCTTATCTTGAACTTGATGAAGATTATTTTATATCAATTACTACCCCTGATGCAATATTGGTGGATGTGAAAGGTATTTACAATAAGAAGATAATGAAATTGGTTTATTGGAGTTTGTAATATATTATACTGCAACTGCAACTGCTGCTGCCACTGCCACTATTTTTTTAGTTTTGTGTTAAGTTAAAAGTTTTATTGTTGAAATATGAAGATTTTAGTTACCGGCGGAACCGGTTATATTGGCTCACATACTGTTGTTGAACTCCAGCAAAAAGGGCATGAGGTAATAATTGTTGATAATTTTTCTAATTCCGAAAAGAGTGTCTTGTCATCCATCGAGAAGATCACAGGAATCTTACCCCAATTTGAGGAATTCGACCTTGTTGATGAAACCCGCACATCTGATTTTTTCAAAAGACATAATGATATTGGTGGTGTAATTCATTTTGCTGCCTATAAGGCTGTTGGTGAATCAGTGGAAAAACCATTGATATATTACAGGAACAATATAAATTCTCTCCTAAACATACTTGAGGGTATGAAAGCTAACAATATCAGAAACCTGGTTTTTTCTTCTTCATGTACTGTTTACGGGCAACCTGACAAACTACCTGTTGCCGAAGATTCTCCAATTAAACCGGCTTTGTCACCCTATGGAAACACAAAACAGATAGCTGAGGAAATAATTTCAGACACTTTGAAAACTTCAGATATCAGAGCTATTATGCTGAGATATTTTAATCCGATAGGTGCACATGAAACAGCTCATATTGGAGAGCTGCCAATAGGTGTTCCTAACAATCTAATACCGTTTATTACTCAAACAGCTATTGGAAAAAGAGAAGTTTTAAGTGTTTTTGGAGATGATTACAATACTCCGGATGGTACTGCAATCCGGGATTATATACATATTGTTGATTTGGCAAAAGCACATGTAGTAGCTTTAGATCGTATGATTGAGAATAAGAGCCTTAGTGATGGAGAAATATTTAATCTTGGAACAGGTAATGGATATTCTGTGTTGGAAGTTATTAAATCATTTGAGAAAGTATCGGGCGAAAAACTAAATTACCATATCGTTAAGAGAAGGTCTGGAGATATCGAAAAAGTTTGGGCAGACACAAAGTTTGCAAACATGGAACTAGGTTGGAAAGCGGAGAAATCCCTTGATGAGATGACCCTTTCGGCATGGAAGTGGGAAAAAGAGTTGTCAGCACATGATTCTAATAAATAGTCGAAAAATATTTAATTTCAAATTTATTTATTATGGAAAAATTCGTAAATACTATTCTGATCACAGGCGGTGCAGGTTTTATTGGTTCTCATGTGGTCAGGCTTTTTATTAAAAAATATCCAAACTACAAAATTGTCAATCTTGACAAATTAACTTATGCCGGCAATCTCAACAATCTAAAAGATATTGAGAATGAAAAGAACTACGAATTTGTCAAAGGAGATATCGTTGATGAATCCTTCATTCAAAGTCTGTTTAAAAAATATCAGTTCGATGGGGTTATTCACCTGGCTGCAGAGTCGCATGTTGACAGATCAATAACAAATCCAACGGAGTTTATTTATACAAATATTGTTGGCACAGTGAATTTGTTAAATGCTGCAAGAGGCTTATGGAATGAAGATATGATAGACAAACGTTTTTATCATATATCAACCGATGAAGTTTATGGTTCACTTGGGGATGAAGGGATGTTTGTTGAAACTACTCCCTATGATCCTCGCAGTCCTTACTCAGCCTCTAAAGCCAGCTCTGACCATATTGTAAGGGCATACTTTCATACTTTTAAGCTTCCTGTTGTTATTTCGAATTGCTCTAATAATTATGGCTCTTATCAGTTCCCTGAAAAATTACTTCCGCTTTTTATTCATAACATAAAAAACAATAAACCTCTTCCGGTATACGGTAAAGGAGAGAATATAAGGGATTGGCTATATGTTGAAGATCATGCCAATGCAATCGATTTGATTTTTCATAAAGGCAAGGAGGGTGAGACATACAATATTGGAGGTAATAATGAATGGCAAAATATAAAACTGATCAAAAAGCTATGTGAACTCATGGATGATAAACTTGGTCGTGAACCTGGAACCTCTGAAAACCTGGTAACCTACGTTAAAGATAGGGCAGGACATGATATGAGATATGCAATTGATTCATCAAAAATTCAACAAGAGCTTGGATGGGAGCCATCTCTTGAGTTCGAAGAAGGTCTTGAGAAAACTGTAGCATGGTATCTTGAAAATGAAGATTGGCTTAATAATGTGACATCAGGAGAATACCAGAAGTATTACGAACAACAATATGTTAAGCGGTAATTAATTACAAATTACGAATTACTGATAATTGATAACTGATAACTGATAACTGCTAACTGATAACTGATAACTGATTCATGGGCATGTTTGAAGAACTATTTTCCAGTCAAAAATTATCAACACCATTGGATTTTAAGTCGCTGAAGGTTGATATGCATTCGCATTTGATACCTGCTATTGATGATGGAGTAAATTCCTTTGAAGAAGCCCTCCAAATAATCAGACATTTAAATGAGCTGGGATTTGAGAAGATTATTACTACTCCTCATATCATGCATGATTATTATAAGAATACAAGGGAAATTATTGTCCGTGGTTGCGACAGTCTGAGGTATATTGTTGAACAGGCTAAAATCCCTGTTGAGATTGAGGTTGCTGCAGAATATTTAATTGATGATGGATTTGAGGAGAAACTTAAAGCCGGTGACCTGCTTACAATTGGTGATAAATTTCTTCTTGTCGAGTTGTCTTATTTCCAGCCTCATCCAAACCTGAGTTCTATAATATTTAATTTGCAGATAGAAGGATACAAGGTGATACTTGCTCATCCCGAAAGATACTCCTACTGGCATAATAATTTTAGAAAGTATGAGGAATTAAAAGACAGAGGTGTATTTTTTCAGCTAAATACACTCTCTTTAGCCAATATTTATCCTACTGATGTTCAAAAAACGGCAGAAAAACTTATACATGGAAAAATGATAGACTTTCTGGGTACAGATATGCATAATATGCTTTCAATAGAAAAACTTGAAATAAGCCTCTATTCAAGAACCCTTGACAAATTAATATCCTCAGGAAAATTACTTAATCCAAGCCTTTTGTAATTCGAAAACCTTTTTTTAATACCAGAAACTTTAAATACTTAAAGTACTTAAGGCACTTAAAGTACTTCTTATGCACTTAGAGTTTCAAGTGACCTGTCAATTTTCTTCACAAGTCCTTGCAGTACAGTGCCCGGGCCTACTTCAATAAATATAAGGGCTCCGTCAGAAATTTGATTTTGCATGATCTGAGCCCATCTCACTGGCGAAGTAAGCTGAGAGATAAGGTTTTGTTTTATCTTTTCCGGATCTGTAACAGCTGCTGCATCCACATTCTGATATATAGGACAAATACCATTTTTGAATGAAGTTGAATTAATAGCATCAGCGAGTTCTATTCTAGCAGATTCCATAAGTGGGGAATGAAAAGCTCCACCAACCTTAAGTGGCAAAGCTCTCTTAGCTCCTGCTTCTTTTAATTGCTCACATGCGATCTCAATCCCTTTAACTGATCCTGATATAACCAATTGCCCGGGACTGTTGTAATTTGCAGGTACCACAATTTCATTTATCCCTTCGCAAACCTTTTCCACGCTTTCATCATCTAAACCAATGATTGCTGCCATGGTTGATACTTCTTTTTCACAAGCTTTTTGCATGGCTAATGCTCTTTTTGAAACAAGCACCAGGCCATCTTCAAATGATAAGGTTTTGTTTGCCACAAGGGCTGAAAACTCGCCCAGTGAATGGCCTGCTACCATATCAGGTTTAAAGTTATCGCCAAGTGAATTGGCAAGTATTACTGAATGTAAAAATATAGCAGGCTGGGTTACTTTTGTTTGCCTGAGGTCCTCTTCTGTTCCTGAAAACATCAAATCAGTGATCTTGAATCCGAGTATCTCATTTGCTTTCTCAAATAGATTTTTCGATTCTTCTGAATTGTCGTACAGATCCTTGCCCATACCTACAAATTGTGCTCCCTGTCCGGGAAAAACATATGATTTCATATTTGTTAGTTTAAATGTATTCTAATTTTAAGATTGTTTTCAGATTAATAAAAATATTCAGTTTCGGGTTATGAGTTTATTATCTTTACCTTAAACCTTATACCTTACGCCTTCTACCTAAAAACTAATGCAATTTAGAGCCAATGAGGTGGATAAATTCAGCTCTCGTTGTCTCGTTTTTGAAAGCACCTGTAAAATCTGAAGTTGTTGTTATGGAGTTTTGTTTTTGAACTCCTCTCATTTGCATGCATAGATGCTGAGCTTCAATAACGACAGCAACACCCAATGGGTTCAGAGTATCCTGTATACAATTCTTTATTTGTGTCGTGAGGCGCTCCTGCACCTGGAGTC
>JAIOTT010000293.1 GCA_021106655.1 Bacteroidales bacterium | reverse complement strand
ACAATTTTGTTCATATCTCCCCAATAGGGATTTCGAGTTTGTCGATAACTATGTTTCTAAAATCAATATTTGCAAATGGCAATGTAATGGTGCTTGCAATTATTGGCATGATACTGCTTACAGCAATACCAATATTAATGCTCATATACGCAGGTTTAAAACTTATATTCAATTTTAAATTTAAATCCAGATTTGTCGGGATACCCGCTCTTGCCTTATGGATTGCAGGATTAATAATCTGCATTGTAATTGGGACTCACCTTGCAAGAAGTTTTAGTCACAGGGTGATTACCAAAGAAAATTTCAGCTTAAATCAACCAACAGGGAATACATTATATATTAAAATAAAACAGGACCATGGAACAGATGAATTTATTGAGTACGGGAATAATCTTATGTTTGGAAGATGGAATATGTTATCATATAAAAATCAGTTTATAGGAATCCCAAAATTAAAGTTCATCAAGAGCGACACTGACAGTTTTCACTTAAGTCTATATAATATTGCCCGGGGTATTGATCATAAATCAGCAAAGTTAAGGTCGGAAAATATTATATACAATTTCAGCCAGGATGACTCAACTCTCATCCTGAATCCATATTTTACACTCCCGGAAAACGAACTTTGGAGAAGTCAGAACACTAAAATAATTATTAAAGTTCCTGAAGGTAAAAAAGTTAAACTAGGCGAAGATGCTTCAATGTTTTTTGATTATAATTTTAATAATGAATACATTTATCACAGCTCCGGAAAGAGCTGGGAATTGTCAAATGAAAGGATTGAAAAAATTACTCATACTAAGACTATCCGTATCTCACCATCTAAATCCAGAAAGATCAGGAAGATCTCCGGCATTCATCTCAGTACGTGCTGTTCGAATATCTTTTAGCACAATAGTTTCTGCCTGAAAAACCCTGGTCAAAATTGATCAGGGTTTTTTTTATGACCTTAGGGGGGGGCACTCGTAAGGTTATTAATAAATTAATACCTTTGCTGGCCTTTTACCACAAGCATTCAACATGTTTAAACTGAATTTTTTAACGAAGGTCGAGCAGAAAACGTTCAACTTACATTTGATATATTCCATTTTTGACGGGATAGTATTAGGCATTCTTGCTCTTAATGAATTTGTTTTCATAAAAAGCCTCACAGGATCTGACTATCAGCTTGGATTTCTGTTTCAATTCAGTGTTGTGGTGTTTGTATTTCTCATCTTTTTTAATGAATTTCTAAAAAAAATCAAGAACAGGAAGAAACTTTTACGCATAACTGCCCTTATTACAAGAATTCCTCTTTTTTCCCTGATCTTGTTTCCCCGAAGTGAAGAAGCCATGTCAGGAGATACAATATATCATTACATTTTCCTGCTTATTTTTCTTATCTATTATTTTGCCTCGCCTGTTATTTTCCCAACAATTAATTTTTTTCTAAAGAATAATTACCGACATCATAATTTCGGGAAATTATATAGCTGGGCTACTTCAGCAAACAAAATAGTAATGATCATTGTAACATTTTTATATGGACTACTGATGGATTATGACAATTATGCTTATGTTTATATTTTCCCAATTATGGCTTTATTGAGCATAATTTCCATTTTTACTTTATCCAATATACAACATCAGGAAGAGCTCACAAATAATGAAAGTAAAAATATACTAACATCGATCAAGGAATCTGCACTTAACCTGTTTTCCATTATTAAAACAAATAAAGCTTACCGGCATTTTGAAGCCGGCTTTATGTTGTATGGTTTTGCCTTTATGGTATCTATTACGGTTATAACGATATTTTTCGAAAGAACTTTGCATCTGAATTATTCCAGTGTAGCTTTTTATAAAAACTCCTACTATGTTATTGCCATTATTATTTTACCTTTTTTTGGAAGGTTAATAGGAAGAATTGATCCCAGGAAGTTTGCCGTGATAACATATATATCCATCGCTCTTCATATTTTCTTTATAATGCTTACACAGTACTTTCCCTTTCACACGGAGATCTATGGTATCAAAATATACTACCTTTTATTATTCTATATTCTTTTTAATGCACTATTTGCTGCAACAATGTCATTACTTTGGAATATTGGTTCAGCTTATTATTGTAAGCCTGAAGAAGCGGGATCATACCAATCAGTACATCTTTCTTTAACCGGAGTAAGGGCGATGTTCGCTCCTCTTCTTGGAGTACTTTTTTATGAAATGATGGGATATACCGGAACTTTTCTTATTGCGATCGGGGCTTTGCTGCTTGCAATTGTTATAATGATATGGTCGTACAGGAGGGAGTGAGGTATACAGATATACAGGTATGCAAAGAGACTGAGAGACGTAGAGATTATGAGACATGTGATAATGGAATACTGGTATTAGATATAAAAGTGTTACAGGCAACCTAAAACAAAAATTATGAAAATAATCAAACTTATTATTTTAACATTAGCAATATTAACCTCTTGTCAAAATGACAAGAAATTGCATGGTTATGAAATTAACGGAATTATAAAGAATGTTCCCGACAGCACAGTGATATATCTTTCAGCTAACAATAAGAATATTGACACTTCGCTTGTTATCAGCGAAAAATTTCAATTCATTGGAAATGTAGAAAAACCAACAAACGTTTATTCGCATCTCAAAAACTCAAGAGATTATAGCTCTTTTTGCTTAGAAAACAATAAAATTGGTGTCATAGGAGAGAAAGGGAATTTTAAAGAGAGTAAAATCACAGGTTCAGAAACTCAAAAAGATGAGGACATACTTTGGAGCAGAATTAAACCTCTAAGAGATATGCATGATAGCCTAATTCCTTTATTACGAGACAGAAGCTTAGAAAAATCCTATTACGATTCTATCCTTATTGTTTCTAACGAAATACGAGAAAAAGAAAATAAAATCTCCAAAAACTTCATCAAAGAGTTCCCAAATTCATTGGTAAGTGCGCACATATTGAAGATTTATAAAACACGTTGGGGAAAAGAATTAACTAATGAGTTATTTTTATCAATGAGTAAAGAAAGACAGGAGTCAGATTATGGTAAATCAATAGCTCGTTTTATAGAATTAAGTAAAAATCCACAAATTGGAGAGAGATATGTGGACTTCGAACAAGAAAATGTACAAGGTAAAAAAATCAAGCTCTCTGACATTAAAGGGAAATATATACTTGTAGAATTTTGGGCTTCCTGGTGTGGACCTTGCAGAAAGGCTAACCCAGGTCTTGTTAGAGTATATGAACTATATAAAAATAAAGGCTTTGAGATAATTGGTGTTTCAAAAGACCAAGATAGAGACAGTTGGATAAAAGCAATTGAAAAAGATAATTTAATTTGGGAAAACGTTAGTGACTTATTGGGTAGTGAAAATGAAGCAGTTTTAATTTATGGAATTAATAGTATACCTGATAATGTTCTGATTGGCGAAGATGGAATAATTATCGGACGTAAATTAAATAGTAAAAGCTTAAAAAACAAACTTGAAGAATTATTTGCTGAAAAAGCCAGCCTGTAATAAAGGAATAAAGATATAAAGGTGTAAAGATGTAAAGGAAGAAAGTCGGCAGTCTCCAGTCCTCAGTCGGCAGCTTCGCGTAATTCACTTCGTGTAATTTTTTGTAATTTGTCCTTCGGACGTAATTAGGTTGTAATTTTTATTACAAACGATTGAATTACTATGAATTACTACCAATTACAATGAATTACTATTTTAAAGTCGGCAGGTGGCAGGAAGAGAAGATATTAGAGTTCCGTTCCGCAATACTTACAAAACTTAGCATCATCTTCATGGTTTCCTTTATTACAATAAGAACAAACCTGAGTATTTAGTTTTTTTGATCCGAGTTTAATAAGTTCTGCTGTAACCATACCTGTAGGGACGGCGATAATGGAATATCCGGTTATCATAATGATTGATGCAAGTGTTTGTCCCATAAAAGTTGATGGAGCAATATCACCATATCCCACTGTAGTCAAGGTAACAATTGCCCAATAAAGACTACGGGGAATACTGTTAAAACCATTTTCCGGTCCTTCTATCAAATACATCAGTGATCCCATAATAACAACAATAAGAGTTACAACCCATAAAAACACAGCAATCTTATGCCTGCTTTCCTTAATTGACAGGATCAGGTATCTGGACGCTCCAATATATCGTGCCAGCTTTAGCACCCTGAATATTCTCATCAGCCGTAAGATCCTCAGTATTGCAAGATAATGTGAACCAGCTAGTATCAGGCTTAAATATGTTGGTAAAATAGCCAGAAAATCTATTATCCCATAAAAGCTAAAAATATAATTCTTAACTTTTTTTGTACTTACTATTCTAAGAAGATACTCTATTGAAAATACTACAGTAATTCCCCATTCCAAAAGGAGCAGGAGGCCACCATATTTCATATGTATTGGAATAACACTATCGAGCAGGACAACAGCAACACTAATAATTATCATGAACATCAGGATGATGTCAAATAATTTCCCGGCTTTAGTGTCTGCTTCAAAAATAATATCATGAAGATTTTTCTTCCATTGATTTTTTTGCTTAGAATTTTCTTTTGGAGTCGCCATTTTCAATGCAATAAATTTATAGAATTTGTGATGGTATATATACAAAAACAGCCCGTCGGGTATTATCCGGCGGGCTGAAAATACTATTTAACGGTTAGCAATTAATTAGCTACATTTTTTTCTACAACAATTTCCATTCCTCTTGTAATAGCTTTTTCATTATCTGGTATCATATGATGATATCTTTCCGGTAATGATTTTTTCAATCCAAGGATAACATTTTCGAGTTTAACGATAGGTTTGATTTTAAGAAATCCGCCAAGGACTATCATATTAAATATTTTAGAAAGCCCTAATTTTGCGGCTTCCTCATTAGCTTCTATACTATATATATTAATATCTTTTCTTTGTGGATGCTTAATAATTCCGTTAGGGTCATACAGCAGTAGTCCTCCGGGCTTTATAGCATGTTCAAATTTATCCATTGATTGCTGATTAAGGATAATGGCGGTATCATATTCAACAAGAATTGGGGAACTGATACGTCCGTCGCTAAGGATAACAGTTACATTAGCAGTTCCACCTCTCATTTCCGGGCCATATGAAGGCATCCAGCTAACAGCCTGTTCCTGCATCATCCCTGAATATGCAAGAATCTTACCCATAGAAAGCACACCTTGTCCACCAAATCCAGCAATAATTATTTCTTCAGTCATGATATATAAATTTTAATAATAATACTTATTTTACTAATTCACCATCAACTTTAATATCTCCAAGAGGAAAGTAGGGGAACATATTTTCTTCCATCCAAATATTAGAATCATTAGGTGTCATTTTCCATCCGGAGTTACAGTTAGAAACTATTTCAACGAATGATACACCTCTTTCAAGTTTTTGGTTTTCAAAAGCTTTTCGGATAGCTTTTTTTGCTTTTCTCACATTACCGGGTGTATGCACTGAATGTCTTGACACAGAATATGTTCCGGGTAAGGTTGCAACCAGCTCAGTTATTTTCAACGGATTACCCATTATTTTCACATCTCTTCCATAAGGAGATGTTGATGATTTCATTCCCGGAATAGTTGTTGGTGCCATTTGTCCACCTGTCATACCATATATTCCATTATTTATAAAAATAATGGTAAAATTTTCTCCTCTATTACAAGCATGTATTGTTTCGGCAGTACCAATTGCAGCCAGGTCGCCATCACCCTGATAGGTAAAAACGAGTTTATTCGGCATAAGTCTCTTTATTGCAGTTGCAAGTGCAGGAGCTCGTCCATGGGCTGCTTGCTGCATATCGATATTCATAAATTCGTAGGCGAGTACAGAACAGCCAACAGGAGCAACACCGATAGCATCAGCCCACAAATCCATTTCCTCTATCACTTCCATAGTGATACGATGAGCAACGCCATGTCCACAACCGGGGCAATAGCTCAATGATTTATCAGTAAGCAATTTAGTTTTTACAAAAACAAGGTTTTCTTCCTTTCGAATTTCCTCGATTGATATCTTTTCTTCCATAATTTACCCTCCAATAATTTTTTGTTCCAATGCTTCTAAAACTTCATTCGGTGTTGGTATAACGCCACCCATGCGTCCAAAATGTTCTACATTAAATGTTGTACCTACGGAAAGCTTAATATCTTCAATCATTTGTCCGGCATTCATTTCAACAGAAAGAATTCCTTTCAGTCCCTGTGATAATTCTCTTAATGCATTACTTGGGTATGGAAAAAGAGTAATAGGGCGAAACAATCCAATCTTTATTCCTTTCTTACGTCCCAGTTCAATAGACTTTTGACATATTCTGGCGCTTGTACCATAGGCAACAAAGATATATTCTGCATCATCGCAATGTATCTTTTCATACCTCACTTCGTTTTCCTGTATTTTTTTATATTTGGCCTGTAGCTTTTCATTATGTTTTTCATGTCTGTGAGAGTCAAGATCAAGAGAAGTAATAATATTCCTTTCACGATCAGGAGTTTTACCTGTGGTAGCCCATGGTGAGATTTCAACAATTTCTTCATCAGTCCATCTGGGTTTTTGTTCCTCAAGTTCAACTTTTTCCATCATCTGCCCTATTGCTCCATCAGAGAGTATCATAACAGGGTTTCGATATTTAAAAGCTAGTTCAAATCCAAGTTTGGCAAAATCTGCCATTTCCTGAACAGAGGCAGGAGCTAATACAATAAGTCTGTAATCACCATGTCCTCCTCCTTTAGTAGCTTGAAAATAATCTGATTGTGATGGTTGTATTGTACCCAGTCCCGGTCCACCTCTAACAACATTTACTACCAAACAAGGCAGCTCTGCTCCTGCAATATAGGATAATCCCTCCTGCTTGAGGCTTATTCCCGGACTTGATGAAGAAGTCATAACTTTCTTTCCACATGATGCACCGCCATAAACCATATTAATAGCAGCTATTTCACTTTCCGCCTGAAGGACAACCATACCGGTTTTTTCATAAGGTTTTTCAGTCATAAGATATTCCAAAACTTCCGACTGTGGCGTTATGGGATAACCAAAATAACCGTCAGCACCGGCACGTATAGCAGCTTCTGCAACTGCCTCATTACCTTTCATTAATCTTAATTCTTTCATGTATTAATAATTTTGATTTCAATTGTCACATGGAATATCCATTATTATCGTTCACAATTGGGATTAACATTGTTTCAATGGATATTTCATTCCAAATATTTTATAAATTTTAAACTTTTATTTTTTTCCTGTAAACAGTTATCACCGAATCAGGGCAAACCATTGCACAGTTCGTGCAACCAATACACTCATCATTTATCATTTCCATGTAATGATATCCTTTTCCATTTACATTCTTCGACAATGCAATTACATCATTAGGGCAATTAACCGTACATACAGCACATCCTTTACACTTTTCAATATCTACAACAATGGTTCCTATTACTTTTGCCATATTATAACAGATTTTATGATTAATTTTTATTTAAGCGCACGAAATTAGTGAAATTTCTTACAAAACAAAAAAATTGATATCGAGAATTAACAAATATAATCACTAAACAAATGTAGCACAATAAATTCACACCCGAAGAAGCTGGCTTTAAACTGCACTCATTAAACACGTTATTATAATAATCAAGGAAAAATGGAATGATCTAATTGCCGATAGGGTGATGTTCATTAAATTTTTTGAGTCTGTATTCAAGATCCGGAAACTGAGATCTTTGAACGAGCGACACACATGCTCTAATACCTTCAAGTCGCTTACTTCCTGTTATTGCAAGTGAAATAGCACTAATTCCATAATATACGAGCTCTTCAAGCAATTCCATTCCTGTAAGTCCCGGATAAGATATAGTAAAATAAAATCCATCTGCTATTGGTTTATCCTCATCCATATCATACACTAGTTTAAACCCATTGTCAAGAAAAAGCTTTTTCATGATCTTAGCTTTTTCACCATATTCTTTTACTGCTTCAGTGAGCCTGAGTTCACCATTGTTCACGGCTTTAAGCATTGCAGCAAGAGCATATTGAGGTGTATGAGCAGTTCCTGCACTTAATGAATAAAGGGTTCCATAGATCATTGCTAAACCAAAGGTGTCTGACACATAGTATTTAAGCAATTCTTCCGATTTCATATTAAACACCTTATCAGAAATTACCATCATACCAATACGCTGGCCTGCATAACTAAACACTTTAGAACTCGAAATAAACAGTATATAATTGTCAGTGTATTTTGTGGCAGAGGGTTGATAAGGTTGTTTTCCGGGTATATCATATTCTTTCCTGAAATCCATTCCAAAATATGCAAGGTCTTCAAGGATTATCACTTCATATTTATTAGCAAGCTCTCCGATTATTTTTAATTCTGTTTCAGTA
>JAIOTT010000492.1 GCA_021106655.1 Bacteroidales bacterium | reverse complement strand
TTATTGGAGCTGCTGGAAGAGATTTCCACAATTTCAAAACTTATTTTCGTGGCAACGAGGATTATGATGTTAAGGCTTTCACGGCTGCTCAGATCCCGGATATTGATGGAAGAAAATACCCAACTGAATTAGCAGGTGAACTATATCCTGATGGTATCCCTATTTATGATGAGAAAGAGCTTGTCAAATTAATTAAAGACTTTAACATTGATGATTGTGTATTCTCATACAGTGATCTTCCATATGAAAGAGTTATGGGAATGAGTGCTATCGTGAATGCTACCGGTGCCAATTTTGTACTTCTTGGAACTAAGGATACAATGATTAAGAGTACTAAACCTGTAATTGCTGTTGGCGCTATAAGAACAGGATGTGGCAAAAGCCAGACTTCACGTCGCATCATTGAATTATTGATGGCTAAAGGCCTTAAAGTTGTTGCTGTACGTCATCCTATGCCATATGGAGATTTAGTAGAACAGAAAGTACAACGCTTTGCTGTACTCGATGATCTGGTAAAGCATAAATGTACAGTTAAGGAAATGGAAGAATATGAACCTCATGTTGTACGTGGAAACGTAATATATGCAGGTGTTGATTATGAAGCTATTTTAAGAGCAGCAGAACAAGATCCTGATGGTTGCGATGTTGTTCTTTGGGATGGTGGAAATAATGATTTCCCTTTTTATGCTTCTGACTTATGTGTTACTGTGGTTGATCCTCACAGACCAGGACATGAATTATCTTATTATCCGGGAGAAGTTACACTTAGAATTGCTGACGTGGCTGTTATTAATAAAATGGATACAGCAGATGCCGACAGTATTCAAATAGTAAGAGATAATATTGCTAAAATTAATCCTAATGCTATTGTTGTTGATGGTGCTTCACCAATCAAAGTTGATAATCCTGAAATTATCAGAGGAAAGAAAGTATTGGTTGTTGAGGATGGGCCAACTCTTACTCATGGTGAAATGAAACTTGGTGCAGGAACTGTTGCCGCAAAGAAATTCGGTGCTGCTGAATTAGTTGATCCAAGACCTTACACTGTTGGGAAACTTACTGAAACATTTGAGATCTATCCAAATATCGGAACATTATTACCTGCCATGGGATATGGTGAACAACAATTAAAAGATCTTGAAGCAACAATTAACAATACAGATTGTGATACTGTAATCATTGGAACTCCTATTGACCTGAACAGAATAATCAAGATCAACAAACCTAATACCAGAGTGTATTATGATCTTCAGGAAATTGGCAATCCAAACCTTGAAGAAGTTATTGATGATTTCATCAAAAACAATAATCTCTAATTTTTCATAAGGCGGCTTTTTTAGTCGCCTTTTTTTTAACAATGTATCAAATAGGTTTATTATTTATTAAATTTGGGAAATAATTATCTTCATTATTAATCTTTTCATATAAAACTGACAATGAAAAACAGAAACCTCGTATCTATTAATGATTTTACAAAAGAAGAACAATTACAGGTTCTCAAACTTGCTGAGGAATTTGAAAAAAATCCAACACAGTCATTACTTGAAAAATACGTAATAGCCACTTTGTTTTTTGAACCTTCAACGCGAACAAGGTTAAGTTTCGAAAGTGCTGTATCAAGACTAGGTGGGAAAATCGTAGGATTCACTGATTCGGCATCTTCAAGTGTTAAGAAAGGAGAATCTTTAAAAGATACTATTAAAACTGTGGCCAACTATTCAGACCTGATCGTAATGCGCCATCCAATGGAAGGTAGTGCAAGATGGGCAAGTGAAGTTTCAAATGTCCCAATAATAAATGCCGGTGATGGGGCAAATCAACATCCTACACAAACTCTGCTGGATATGTACACAATCAAACAAACACAAGGCACACTCGATAATCTGAATATTGTCTTTGTCGGTGATCTCAAATATGGAAGAACAGTTCATTCATTGACAATAGCCTTATGTAATTTTAATTGTACTTTCCACCTCGTTTCTCCACCGGAATTAAAATTACCAAGCTCGGTTAAAATCCATATAAAAGATAAAAATCTAAAGTATTATCAGTACACCGACCTGAATGAGATAATCAATGACGCCGATATATTATATATGACCAGAATACAACGTGAAAGATTCTCTGATCCAATTGAATACGAAAAAGTAAAAAATTCATATATCCTTAAAAACGATATGCTGGATAACACCAGAGATAACCTTAAAATATTGCACCCTTTACCGAGAGTGAACGAAATCAACGAAGATGTTGATGATAATCACAAAGCACATTATTTTCAGCAGGCGCTTAACGGCGTGTATGTCAGGGAAGCTTTACTTGCATTAATTCTTGGCGTTAAATAGTAATAACTGATTCATTAATCTGGGAAACCACAATAATAAAAATCAAATGGAAAAAGAATACAGAAAAAAATTAAATGTCTCTGCCATTGAAAATGGAACAGTTATAGACCATATCCCTGCTGATAACTTTTACCAGGTATTGAGAATATTGAATCTGGAAAAAAATGATTACACTGTGTTCGGGGGCACCAACCTGGACAGCAAAAAAATGGGCAAAAAAGGTATTATTAAAGTCAGTGACAAATTTTTTGAAGCGGAAGAAATAAACAAGATTGCACTTGCTGCACCACATGCAACCCTCATCATAATAAAGGATTATAAGATCATTGACAAAAAGAATGTAGAAATACCTGACAATATCAATAAGATTGTTAAATGTTTCAATCCTAATTGTATAACAAATAACCAGAAAATTATTACTAAATTCAGGGTTATTTCAAAAGATGACCTAAAACTGCATTGCCATTATTGCGAAAAGATCACTTCTAAGAATAATATTAAGTTTATATAGGTCACGGGTTGCGAGTTATGGGTTGCGGGTTGCGGGTTTACTAACAAATCTGTCGGCAATATATTTTAGTGCTTCGCTAATATCCAAACTAGCACTACTTGGGCCTAATCGTATATAAAATTCCTCATCATAACCTTTCTGTTTAAGAAATACAGGTCTGGAACTTCTAGAGCATACTACCTTGCATACTTGTTTTCCATCATCTTTCTCAATTGTGACATTAATAAATGATCCTATATCCTGCCCCATTGAGCTTTTTATCAAATTCCAAAAATGTAATAAGTAACGATCCTCATTATCGAATTTATCAAGATCAAGCCCAAGAACATTCCCATCATCTTCAACACCGATTAATAAAATCC
>JAIOTT010000198.1 GCA_021106655.1 Bacteroidales bacterium | reverse complement strand
TCTCATTAAAAAACTAATTCTCAAAACACATCAAAATTCGATATTCAGTATTCGATATTCGATATTCAAAAAAAAGTAAATAAGTTCTGAAGATGGCCATAAATAAAACATTTTTACAAACTCATAAAAGCATAAATGAATACCTGGGGTCTTTATCCTTTTGTAAGATTAATTATTCCGTTTATCTCAGGCATTATTTGTGGGATAAATTTCTTTCCTGACTTCCGGATATCCACTAATATTTTATTGTTCCTTATTATTTCTACTTTCGTGATCATATCTTTTCCGCGGATATTTATCACTTATAGGACAAGATGGATTTTTGGGACCTTAGTATTTTGTTTCATTTTATTATCAGGTATCAAAATATCACAGATCACGATTTTGCCAAATAATCCGTTTTTTTTTCAAAAGATCCATGCTAATATTGATTATTACGTAGCTGTGATATCAGATCCCTTGTCGGAGAAGAGTAGGTCATTTAAAACTATTCTTAAGATCCACTATCTACAATGTGATGGAAAATGGATTTCAGTAGATGGAAATATTGTAGCTTATTTTAAAAAAGATAGTATCGCTTCAAGGCTTGAATATGGTGATAGAATAATTTTTAAATCTGAAGTTAAGGAGGTCACTCCTCCTCAAAACCCACATGAATTTGATTATAAAAAGTATTTATCAATAAATAATATTTATCATCAGATATACTTAAAGAACCGGGATTATTTTCCGTTAGATAAACACAATGGAAATCCAGTGTTTGCCGCTGCTGTTTCAGCAAGAAAGCAATTACTGAATTCATTATCTTCAAATAGCCTGGATAAAAATGAATATGCTGTTGCTGCAGCTTTGTTGCTTGGCTATAAAGATGAGCTTGACTCTGACTTGAGAGCTGCATACTCCAGTGCAGGAGCCATGCATATTTTGTGTGTTTCAGGGCTACATGTAGGTGTAATTTTTATAGTACTGAATACTTTACTGGGATTTCTGAGTAAGATACACTTTGGCGATAAGATCAAAATGATATTACTGCTGCTGACTATCTGGTTTTATGCTTTTATTACCGGTCTGTCACCTTCTGTGCTTCGTGCATCTTGTATGATCTCCCTGATAATTATTTCAAAATCACTAAACAGGCATGTTAATATTTACAATGTCTTAGCTGCCTCAGCCTTTATTCTTTTGCTAATTAACCCTTATATCCTTGTTAATATCGGGTTTCAACTTTCATACCTGGCTGTAATTGGTATTGTTAGTATCTATAAGTATTTATATAATTTGTGGTCGACAGGATTTATTATTACAGATAAACTTTGGTCAATTTGCGCAGTGTCGATTGCTGCTCAGCTTGCAACCTTTCCTTTGAGTCTGTTTTATTTTCATCAGTTTCCTAATCTTTTCCTTTTGACAAATATTATTGTCATACCACTTTCGAGTTTAATTATTTATTGTGGTATGCTGGTCTTTGCTTTTATACCTATTGAACTTTTGTATGGTGTCTTTCTTGAAGTTCTGTCTTTTTTTGTAAGGCTCATGAATACATTAGTTAATATGATAGATGAGATTGATTTTTCCTCATCAAAAATGCTTTATATCACTGAAGTTGAATTGTTCATTATCTATTTTGTCCTGATATTAATAATACTGTTTGTAAACATAAAAAAACCCGGTTTGCTTTGGTTTGCTGGGTTTGGAATTATTTTATTTCTTGTGATAAATATACATCAGGGAATAAAGAGCAAAAGCCAGAAGTTCCTTTTTGTCTACAATATTAATAAGATATCTGCCTATGATTTTGTTTCCGGAAAGCAAAATTGTATTGTTGCTGATTCGTTGTTATTGTCAGATATAAAAAAACAAGGATACCACATTGGAAATAATTGGTGTGCATTAGGTTCAAAAACGACACTGAAGATGGATGTAAATGATCAAAATCAGCTTTTACAAAAGGAATTATCCGAAATTGGATTATTCAAAAGCAAGCAATTTATTTACTTCCATGGTAAAAGAATACTGATCCTTAGCCGATCACTTGATTTGTTGCCTCGATCTCAAAAGTTGTCATTAGACATAATTATTTTATCAGGAAATATTGATTTGTCGATTGAGCAACTGCAAAAGTGTATTTGTTTCAAAGAAATAATCATTGATTCGTCGAACTCACGTTGGAAAGCAGAAAAGTGGATTAAGGAATGTCAGAGCCTTGGAGTGGAGTGTTGGTCAGTTGTTCACTCAGGAGCTTATGTCTTTAGATTATGAGAAGAACAATTATGTTAGATATACAGATGTACAACAGTAGAATTGTGCGTTGGTGCAAATAGAAATTGTTAATGCCGATTAATGATTAACGGTTAATTAATGCTTGAATTGCAAAAATTAGTAATATGGTAATCCGCAACCCAAAAAACAACTATCTTTGAATGTGAATTATTCAACTTTATAAAAACTTCCAAGAAACGAAGATCTGCAATGAACACAGCTGAGTTAAAAAAAGATTTGTATAAGATTATTGCTGAAACAGACGATATAAACATCTTATCTAAGATACAGGTATACTTGAAAACATTAACAGTTAAAAATGTTGACTGGTGGGATATTATTAGTGACAAAGAAAAAGAATTGATAGAAACCGGGTTAAAACAACTTGATAATGGAGGAACACTATCTCATTCTGAAGTTAGAGAAGAAGTAAAAAAGCTACTGCGGAAAGATGAATAAAAAAGCAACTATCATTTGGTCTGCGTTAGCCAGGGAAGCATATCTTGATATTTTAAATCATATTCTGACTGAATGGACGATAAGAGAAGCCACTGACTTTGATGATAAGGTTGAAAGCTTGCTTGCAAGGCTAAAAACAAACACAAAACTTTGTCCCAAATCGCAAATAAAAAAACTCAGAAAATGTGTTATAACCTTGCAAACATCATTGATCTACAGACTTAATGATAATGTAATTGAAATTGTTATTTTTGTAGATAACAGAAGTTTGCATAATTATTAAAGAATTATAAAATAACTTTCTACTGTCGTTACTGCGGCCACTTTTTTTGACTGCCTACTGCCTACTGTCTATTGCCGACTTTCTCCGTTTCCATTCATCAACAACCAAGAGATCCTGTCCTTTTGCCCATCCATAAATAAAATCCCTGATCTCCTTAACTCTGTCATCAACACCTAATTTTGCATTTCGTATCCCGATCATAGATCCTTCTTTTGCCATGATCTTATTTATTATTCCTAGGTGAAAAAACATAGGACTGTCATGCTCATCATTATATCCGGGATTTAGCCAGTGGAGGTAAAGGAAGTAATTATTCTTTTCGAAATAATTAATAGACTTACTAACGTTTTTAACATATTGCAACGAACAGAGAATAATTCTTGGTTTGTCAACGGTTATTATCTGGGAAACACTTTTCTTCCTGATCTCTGCAGACCCGTTTACAAGAAAAACATTTACGTATTCAGTTTCATTCAGATATAATCGTCTTAAGTTTTTACCGGTTTTCACTTCCCGTTTATTGAACAAGGTGTTCCAGGTAAATGATTTTCCGGATTTTCGTGAGCCAAGTATGCCGATCAGTAAGTTCTCATTCATGACGCGATCAATTTGTTATTAAATTGTGATGATAGGATGAATTAAGAAAATTTGATGTAAATATAATAAATTTCCATGAATACGTCAAGGATAAATTTGAAAATTAAAAAGACGGTTGCGAGTTCCGGGTTATGAGTTGCGAGTTCTTCATTAATAATTAACCATTAATAATTAAGCATTATTCCTTCTTTTTTGCTTGCAGCAAAGCACCTTCTTCAGAAATAATAAGAGCGATACTCATATTGTTTACAGCGATATCAATTTCATATACTTTAGAGTCCGGGGTCTCGACGAGTTCAGATCTTATAAAAGTATAATCGTAGTAGAAGCCATCAATTCTGTCAATAACACTTTGAGGAAATTGCTCTGAAGGAACTGAATATTTACTTTGCATCCAATCACCGGAATTACTATACTCAGACGATATCTTATTGCCATCAAAATCAAAATTTACTTTCCACAAGCTGTCATTTTGGTTTTCCCAATTTACATTTGTTGAATTCGGGTACATCTTTTCAAATGAGGATAATACTTTTTCAGGTTTATCAGCTTTTTTACCGGTACATGAGGAAAGGGCGATGCTTAGTGTAATCAAAATCAGTAATTGATAGATAAATTTATTTTTCATGTGATAATATCTTTTAAGTTATTAGAATTATAATTAGAACCTTTTTGTATATCTATGGCAATAAGGAAAACTGCCATTCTTCTGATAGTAGTTTTGATGATATTCTTCGGCAGGGCAAAAGACACTTGCCGGGAGTAATTCGGTAGTTACATTGTAATTATTTTGTACAAGAATATTGATAATGTCCTGGGCAACTTCTTTTTGTACTTTATTAAGATAGAATATTGCAGATTGGTATTGTTGACCAACATCCGGGCCTTGTCTGCCTTCTTGTGTAGGATCATGTATCTCAAAAAAGGTTTTTACCAGGGTTTCGTAACTTACTATAGACGGGTTGTAAGATA